>CAZAIE010000828.1:0-3898 GCA_964485035.1 uncultured Myxococcaceae bacterium
CCCGCAGGGCCTGGGGGAGCGAGTAGGGCCCGTCCGCGGGAGCAGGCGTCGGCGCGACCGGCGCCGCGGCACACCCGGTCAGCAGGAGCGCGAGGAGGCTCTTCCGGCTCATCGCGTGGCTCCGGGACGCTGCAGGTAGACGACCGTCCGGTTCGCGGGGACCAGGTACTGGCGCGCGACCCGGCGCACGTCCTCGGCAGTGACCGAGGCGATCTGCCTGCGGTGGTCGGCGAGGTAGCGCCAGTCGCCGGCAATGGCGTCGAAGAAGCTCAGGCTCTCGGCGAGGCCTGCGTTGGAGGCGATCTGCCGGGAGAAGTCCGCGTCCAGCTTCGCCCGCACCCGGGCCAACTCGGCGTCGGCGACCAGCTCGCCCTGCAGCCGCTCGAACTGCGCGAGGATGGCCGCCTCCACCGCCTCCGGGGTCTTGTCGGCCAGCGGCGTCGCCAGGACCGCGTAGAGGTGCGGCAGCCTCGCGCCCGGGGTCATGGTGCCCATCACCTCCGAGCAGAGCCTCCCCTCGGTGACCAGCGCCCGGAACAGCCGCGCGGTGCGGCCCTCGTTCATCAGCATCTCGAGGACGTCGAAGACGTAGTCGTCCTTGGCCGGCAGGGTGGGCTTCTGGAAGGCCACCACCACCTGCGGCGAGGCGTCGAAGTAGACGGTGGCGCGCCGCTCGGACCGGCGCGGGAGGTCGACCGTTTGGAGCGGCGGCGGCGCGGGGCGCGCCGGGATGGCGCCGAAGGTCCGCTCCAGCACCGCCGGCGCGGTGGCGAGGTCGAGGTCCCCCACCACGGCGGCCACCACGTTCCCAGGAGCGTAGAAGGTGCGGTGGAACTCGAGCGCGTCGCGCATGTGCAGCGACTCGAGGTCGCCCGGGTACCCCACCGTGGGCCAGCGGTACGGGCTCGCGGTGAAGGCCACCAGCCCCAGCTCCTCGAGGAGGACGCCCAGGGGCTCGCCCTCCACGCGCTCGCGCCGCTCCTCGAGCACCACTGCCCGCTCGGAGTAGAAGCCGCGCAGCACCGGGGCCGCGAGCCGCGACGCCTCCAGCAGCGCCCACAGTTCGAACCGATTCGAGGGCAAGGAGACGTAGTAGGACGTGAGGTCCTTGTCGGTCTCGGCGTTGAGCCCGGAGGCCCCGTTGCGGACCAGGAGCTCGGTGAACGCGTTCTCGCGCTCCCAGGCCTTGGCCTTGCGCGCCAGCTCCTCGATGCGGCCCTGCACGGGGACCGCCCGGGGCGAGCGCCCCAGGGCCACCAGCTCGTCCCCGGCGGCCGTCAGCTCGGCCAGGACCGGCTCCTCCTGGGCCCAGTCCAGGGTCCCCACCACCGGCGTGCCCTTGAAGGCGAGGTGCTCGAGCAGGTGCGCGAGCCCGGTCTTGCCCGGCCGCTCGTCGGCCCCGCCCGCCTTCACCCGGAGGTAGGCGGTGAACACCGGCGCCCCGGGGCGGCGCACCAGCACAAACTTCATCCCGTTGGCCAGCCGGTGCTCCACCACCATCTGCCGCAGGTCGGGCTCGGCCCACGCCGGAGCGGCCAGCGCCGCCGCAAGGACCAGCAACGCCATCCGCCTCATCGTGCCTCCGCTCAGCGCCCTGCCAGCGCCGCCGCGGCCTTGCGGCGCGCGGCGATCATCGCCTCGTACGACCGGCCCACCTTCTGCGAGAGGATGAGCAGCTCCCCGATGTCGGGGGAGGTGAACTGCTCCGGACCGCTGTCGGCGTAGAGGATGTTCACCACCCGCCCCGCCGCGAGGATGGGCATGAGCAGCGCCGAGCGCGGGTCCTTGCCGCCCAGGGCCTGCAGGAACATCACCGTGGGAAAGTCGCGCCTCAAGGGGCCCAGGTAGTGGCTGCGGCTGTCGCGCACCAGCTTGAAAGCCGAGGGCTTCTTCAGCGAGATGGCCAGCCGCTGCGCGAGCCCGGGGTCCAGCCCAGGCCCGGCGCCCAGCCACCCCAGCGCCGAGTCGCGCTGGACCTGGAGGAGCAGCGCCCGCTGGTACTTGCCCGCGGCGAAGCGCATCACCACCCGGGCGATGTCGTTGCGGTCGGTGATGGCCGCGAGGGCCTTCTGCGCCTCCGGGAAGCCGATGGGCCGCGTGTCCTCGGGCGCCACGTGCCGGCGCTGGCGACGGCGGCGCTCGACCGGCGGCGCTTCGCCGGGCACTCCTGCGCGGCGGTCGGAGTGGCGACGCTCGGGAGCAGGGGCCTCGGGCGCCGGCAGGGCGGGTTCGACCAGCTCCGGGGCGGGCTCGATGAGCTCCGCCTCCGGCTCCACCAGCTCCCCGACGATGAGGGCTTCCTCCAGCTCGGCCTCGGGCTCCGCCGACGCCCCCGCCACGACCGGCGCCGCCGCCCTGCCACCGGCCATCGCCGCGGCGTAGAGCGACTGGAACTCGTCCTCGGTCATCAGGTCCTGCGCGGGGGCCTGGCTGGCTGCGGCGGCGGCCGCCTCCCGCTTGCGTCGGATGGCCTCGAGGTCGACCTCGCGCACCGGCCGGAACGCCTTGCAGTACCGGCGCTGGAGCTGCGCCATGCGGAACTCGGCCACCACCACCGGCACCACCCAGCGTCCGGTGCGGGTGGCCACCTCGTCCCGCGCCTCGATGTCGTCGGGGTCGGTGACCAGCAGGTAGAGCCGGTTGCCGTCCAGCCGTACCGGGAGCACGTCCTTCTCGTCCGCGACGTTGGCGTCGAGCAGCGAGAGGGCGTCGGCGCCGGGGACGATCTCCCCGTGGGCGCAGTGCACCCGGTGCTGCCGTCCCAGCGCCCGGGCGAGCTGCTCCTCGGTGACGTGGCCCAGCTCCACGAGGTTGGTCCCCAGCCGCCCGCCGTTCAGCACCTGCGCCTCGAGCGCCTCTTCGACCTGCGCTGCGGTGGCCGCGCCTTCGTGGACCAGGATCTCGCCGAGCAACATTGGTGGATGGGGGCGCCGGTGCCGCTCATGCGGTCCGGTTTCCCCCACCTCCTTTCAAACCGTGCGTGCGGATTTCCCGCACACGGCTTACCGGTGTTGATTCTCGATGCAGCATGCACGGCTTCGGGTATCGGACTGTTCCACGCAATCGGTGCAGCCCCTTGGCTTCGTATTGCTCACGCTTCCAGCCGATCGGCTGACCAGCCTTGGCATGGCGACCGAAGATCCTCCTTCGGCGCTGGTTCAACCGCCACACGACGTACCGGTCGAGTTGGTTGAACTTGCGGGCAGCGTTCCCGGTGCGGAAGTAGTTTCCCCAGCCTCGGAGCACGGGGTTCAGTGCGTCGATGACGCTCCGGACGTCCTTCTTCCCGTGCGTCCGCCGGTCGGTCAGTTCGTTCACCCTGCGCCGTACCCGCTTCATGCTTCGCACCGAGGGCCACCGCTGGAGGTAGTAGCGACGTATCCGCTTCTCCTCCCACAGCACCCCCGACATCCGCATGTGCAGGTGACAGCCCAGGAAGTCGAAACCTTCCTTCCCCTCGGTCAGGTCCACCTTCCGCGTCTTCTCCGGGTGTAGCTCAAGCTTCAACCGCTCGAAGATGATGCGCACTCTCCGCTCGGCCTCCTCCAGTGACTTCTTGGTCCTGCACAGCACCACGAAGTCATCCGCGTATCGCACCAGCACCCCGACCTCGGCGCACTGGCGCTCCCACACGGAATCGAGGAAGTGCAGGTAGATGTTCGAGAGCAGCGGCGAGATGACCCCGCCCTGTGGCGTACCCGAGACCGTCTCCGAGTACCGGCCCTCCTCCATCACTCCCGCCCGAAGCCAGCCACGCAGCAGCTTGAGGACCCTCCGGTCGGAGATCCGCTTCGACACCCGCTCCATCAACAGCCCTTGATCCAGACTGCCGAAGTAGTCCCGGATGTCTGCGTCGTAGACGTATCGACTCCCGGCGTTGACTGTCTCCCGGATCGTC
>CAZAIE010000829.1:0-2287 GCA_964485035.1 uncultured Myxococcaceae bacterium
ACTTGAAGAAGGCGAGCGAGGCGAGGCAGAGCGTCACCCCGACCGCGAGCAGCCCCTTGCGGACCCCCTCGCGGCTCTCGGCCTGGACGTTGCGCGCGACCACCGCCGCCAGCGCCGACAGGCCGACGAGCAGCGGCAGGAAGCCGGGGTCCCAGTAGCCGTAGAAGAAGTAGCTCGCCAGGAGCAGCAGCAGCTTGTGGCCCAGGGCGTGGCCGCGCAGCGCCCAGGCGACCGCGAAGATCACCAGGAAGAACAGCGCGTACTCGGCCGTCGGGAAGAGCACCGGACCCCGCTTGCCCCGGCGAGGCTTCCTCCGGGGCGGCTTGTGGGGAATAGTCTCACTGGATCGGGGGCCTAACCATTTTTCGTCCCGGGGCCCGGCTGGCCCGAGAAGGTTCGTGAATGCAGACCGGGAAGTCCGTCGCCCTCATCGCCCACGGTCCGGAGGCAGAGTTCTTCGAACAGCACCTGGTGCGCAGCGGCTTGGAGGTGAGCACCTTCGCCGCCATCGCCGACTTCCGGGAGGGCTGCGGCGGGCGCAGCTTCTCCGGCGTCGCGGTCGAGCTGGGGTGCCTCGCCGCGCTGCCCGACGAGCACCGGGAGTTCGTCGCCGAGCTGGAGCGCTCGTTCCCGGTGCTGCGCCTGCGGCGCGTCCGCGGCCCGGACGAGGTGGGCGGGGTCTTCCAGGGCAAGGCGCTGGCGGGGGAGGCGCTCCTGGCGTCGTTCGTGGCCGAGGTCCACGCCTGCCGGCCGCGCGGTGTGCGCCTCCAGGACCGGCGTGATCGCGTGCTGTCCGCGCTGGTCTTCGCCGACGAGCGGGAGCTGGGCGGGCCGGGCTGCCGCGCCAGCATCGCCAACCTGTCGAAGACCGGCTTCTACGTGGTCACCCCGGTGCCGGCGCCGCGCGGCCGGTGCCTGCTGGTGGTGCCGGGACTCTCCGACGCGACGCCCATCCCCTGCGAGGTGCGCTGGAGCATGCCCTGGGGCGCGAGCACGCAGGTCCTCCCGGGGTTCGGGGTGCGCTGCCTGGCCCTCACCGCGAGGCAGCGGGAGGCGCTTGCGGAGCTGCTCGCGACGGACGGCTGATCAGGCCGGTGGCGGCGCGTCGCCCAGCGCCTCGCGGAGGGTACGCGCCAGTCGCTCGGCGCTCTCCCTGTCTTCGAGCTCGTCGGCGACGCCGGTCTCCGCGCCGCCGCTCGAGCGCACGACCACCCGGTACTCCGAGCGCAGGACCTCGATGGAGTCGGCCTCAGTGATCTCCTCGGCCTGCACTTCGATGGCGGCGACCTGGGCCGCCGCGAGGTGTCTGCTGCGGCGCCATGGCAGGCCCTGGCTCTTCCAGCAAAGGCCCGTGCGCGTTGCCGTGAGGGTCTCGTGGTTGAGGAACCAGCGCACCAGGAGGTAGGTGAGGCCGAGGCACCAGACGACGAACCCTACGTGGTACCCCGCGTCCGCGGCGAGGCGCCGCAGGGAGTCGTGGCCGAGCTGCAGGGTCGTCACGAGCCCGGAGACGGTCGCATACCAACTGGCGAGGCAGAGCGGCGTGAGGAGCATCAGCGGCACCTGCATCCGCTGTCGCACCGGGTAGCGCAGCACCACGCCCTCGGAGGTGGGCGTCACGGTCAGGCTGCCTGGCCAGTCGGGGACCGTCATGGGGCCTCCTCACCTCTCACGGGCGAGCTGCGGACTCCTCCCCGAGGAGGAACGCGCCGAGGGTGTCCGAGTACGCCGGGTGGCCGATGGTCTCCAGGTGGTCCGCGCCTTCGACCACCAGTCGCTGCCCGAAGGGCCCCGCCGCAGAGAGCAGGCCGTCCGACTCAGCGAAGGGCACCGTACGGTCGCGGGTCCCGTGGACGATCAGGAGCGGGCGGTGCAGCCGGGCAACGAGCTGCTCCGAGGTCTCGGCTGCGAGGTCGTGTCCCGTGAGCAGCAGGCCCCAGAGCCGCATCGCCTGCCACGCGACGCCCTCGGCAGGCCCGAAGACGAAGAGCCGGGTCTGCCTGGCCACGCGCTCGAGGCTGCCGAAGGTCGAGTCCACCACGACCTTCTCGAAGATCCCGCCGCGCGCAGCGGCTCTGATCACCGCTGCGCCGCCCATGGAGTAGCCGAGCGCATGGACCGGCCGGTCCGGCGCCTTGGCCTTGAGCCAGTCGTGGGCCAGCCGCACAGCTCGGGCTTCACGGAACCCGAACGTCGAGCCGAAGCCGTCGCTCTCTCCGTGGCCGGGCAGGTCCACGAGCACGCTCGCGAAGCCGAAGCGGTGGGCCACCATCGCGCCGGGGAGGCT
>CAZAIE010000829.1:2297-3892 GCA_964485035.1 uncultured Myxococcaceae bacterium
GGGGAGGCTGTCGGAGCGCGAGCCGCCGATGCCGTGCGCGACGACCACGCCGCCGCGAGCGACCCCGCGTGCGGGCACGTACCAGCCGACGAGCCGGAGCCCCTCGCCTTCGAGGACGATCCGCTCGGCGGGCAGGCGGTACTCCCCAGGGTTCCCCCACGGCGCGAGGTGCGCCGGGAACAGCGTGAGGCAGGCCAGCGCGAGGGTGCCCGGTCCGAGCAGCATCAGTACGACCTGCAGAACCCCGAAGGCCACGCGTGCCATCGGGTGGAGCCGAAGTCGCGAGGCGAGGCGTTGGAGCCCGGCGTGCGACGCGAGCGCGAAGCCGAGGATCGCGAGGAAGAGCGCGAGGTCCGCGAAGAACCAGCGCGCCTCCCCGGTGCCCAGCCCCCACGTGCGCAGCCCGGCGCCCAGCGCGGAGACTCCGACGCAGGTCGCGAGGAGCAGGAGGCGGGGACGGGAGGCCTTCACGTTCACCGCACCGAGAGCGACGAGGCCAGCGCGCTGGTCTTCTTCGCGAACTCCTGCACCTTCGCAGTGGCGGTGCGCAGCCGCACGCGGTCCATCCCCAGCGCCACCGCACTCTCGCGGACTTCCTCAACCCGGCTCGGGAACCAGTGCGGGTCGGTGCCGATCTCGGTGAGCCCGGCGGCCAGGCGCACGATGTGGATCTCCCGGTCCTGGGTCACCGGGAGCGTGGGCGCGTGGTGCTCGGCGCAGATGCGCCCGAGGTGCGCCGGCAGCTTCCAGGACTCGCACATGCGCCGGCCCAGTTCGTTGTGGGTCGCCTCGAGCAGCGGCCCCAGCGCACCCGAGACCTCGTCGGGCGGCAGCGCGCCGTCGGCGACGAGCGTCTCCAGGGCCTGCATCGCCAGCAGCTTTCCGATGTCGTGGAGCATGCCGCCCAGGAACGCGCGCTGGGCGTCGGCCTTGGCCTCCAGCGCCAGCCATGTCGAGGTGAAGGCGCAGGTCATGGAGTGCAGCCAGAGCCGTCGCCGGGCCTCGCGCACCGGGGCCAGCTCAGTGCCCGCGGCGAAGAGGTCGCGCGTGGAGGCGGCCAGCACGACCTGCGTCACCTCGCGCACGCCGAGCCGGGTCACCGCCTCGCGCGCCGAGCGGATCTCGATGCCCCGCGAGGCGGCCGCGGAGTTCGCCGCGCGCAGCACCTGCGCGGTCAGCGCCGGGTCTTGGTTGATGAGCTGCACCAGGTCACCGGCTCCCGCGTCGGCGTGCCCCGAGAGCTCGACCACCCGCGAGGCCACCCAGGGGAACGCCGGCAGCCGCGCCTCGTCGAGCTGGTCCTGGCTGCGCTCGATGACCACCTGCTCCAGCCCCGCGGTGTAGGGCTCGTCCGGCGCGCGGTCGGCGGGGGCCAGGTCTGAGAGGCTGAGCAGGTCGAGCGAGCCGACCTCCGTCGCGCGGCGCCGCCCGGTCGCCTGCAGCTCCGGGGCCGTTGCAGGAACGGCTGGTGGCGCGGGCGAAGGCACCGCGACGGCGGGCTCGGGCGGCTTCGAGGGCACGGCAGCAGCGGCGGGCGCGGCGGGCGCGGCGGCGGGGGCAGGACCCTTCCGGAACTGAGAGAAGACCTTGTCCAG
>CAZAIE010000830.1:0-3068 GCA_964485035.1 uncultured Myxococcaceae bacterium
GCCGGACCCCGGCTGATGGGGCCGCCGACGGTCGGCTCGCGTGGCCCGTTCACCTGGCCGGGCGGAAGGAGCCGCGGGAGCGGGCCTTGCGCGGCGGACGCGACGGAGTGGCCTCCTCCTCGGCGAAGAACTCCTCGACGATGCGCACGAAGGTGCCGAAGGCGCCCTCCAGCGGCTTGTCCCGGTGACGCAGGAACAACAGCCCGCAGTCCACGGGCGCGCGCCAGTGGAGCGCGGCGAGCGTCTGGTCCGCGAGCGCTCGCTGCACGGCGATGCGCGGGACCAGCGCCACTCCCAGACCCTCGCGGACGCAGTGGACCAGGGCCGAGAGGCAGTTGAGCTCGTAGAGGGCGCCCAGCTCCACGTGCTCTTCCTTCACCCAGCGCTCCAGCTCCATGCGGTAGCCGCAGTCGTGCTTGGGGAGCAGGAGCGGGTGCCCCTCGAGGTCGCGCACGCAAAGGCCGCGGCGTCGCGTGAGCGCCGAGCCTGGCTGGGCGACGAACACCAGCGGCTCCACCCGGACCCGCGTGGAGACCAGCTCTGGGGTGTCGAGGCGGTCGGCCAGGAGGAAGGCGGCGTCGGTCACGCCGCTGCGCAGCTCATCGGCGAGCGAGTGGAAGGCGCAGTTGGACACGTCGAGCCCCACGCGCGGGCAGGCGTGGGCGAAGCGCCCGAGGATGCGCGGGAGGTAGGCCGCCGAGACGCTCTGTGGAACGCGCAGCGAGAGCATCCCGAAGGGGCCGGGGGTGCCCCGCACCGAGGCGCAGACGGCCCGCTCGTGCTCCAGGAGCTGGCGGGAGTGGCGCAGCAGCTCCTGCCCGGCGGGTGTCAGGGCGATGCGCCGCCCCAGCCGCTCGAAGACGCGCACCCCGAGGTCCTCCTCCAGCGCCTTGATCTGCGCGGAGACGGTCGACTGCGTGCAGTGGAGGACCTCGGCGGCGCGGTGGAAGCTCATCAGCGACGCGACGACCTCGAAGGCCCGGAGGTGGTGCAGCTCCATTTCGGCGAGAGTGTTCGGCGCCATCGATGCAGTCAATCGAAGACATTCGTTGGACCCTTTCTGCGGGCTGCCCCTACCTTGCCCCCGGCTCGTGCAGGGCCAGAAAGGGAGTACGAAGATGACGCAGCGGCAGCATGCGAGGTCGGGGCTGTTGGCAGCGCTGGTGGTCGTCGTCGGCTGGGCGACCCCGGGGGTGGCGGAGGAGAAGCCGGGAGCGCAGTCCGAGACGCGGTACCCGGTGAAGGTGGAGGTCCGGGAGGTCAAGAACCGGCTGGTCGAGGGCCGGGTCCGAAGCCACAAGCTGTACGTCGACCAGCCGCGGGCGTTCGGTGCCGACGACAGCGCACCGACCCCGCCCGAGACGCTGGCGTTCGCGCTGGGGAGCTGTGTCGTGTCCACGGCCCGCCTGGTCGCGCTGCAGAAGAAGCTGGAGCTGAAGGCGGTCGAGGCGGTGGTAGAGGGCACCCTCGACTTCGCGCGGGCACTGGACCTCTCCCGGGACCTCCGCGCCGGATTCCCGGCACTCAAGATCTCCGTGAAGTTCGAGGGGCGGCTCACCGCGGCAGAGAAGAGGGCCTTGCTGGAGGAGGCCCGCCAGCGCTGCCCCATGTGCGACAACCTCGCCAACCCGACGTCGCTGACCTACGAACTCGAGGCCGGGCCTGCCGCACCAGGGGCTCGCCCTGCTGGAAACGACGCCGACCGCGAGCGCTGAAGGCAGGCGGCGGCCGACGCTTCCGGACGCCTGCGTGGGCCCCGGAACGGCCTTCCGGGTGTCCGACCCAGCGGGTATGGTGCCCGCGCCATGGACGCCGAGCACCCCATCTCCGAAGAGGCCGCCGCGGCCGACCCGCTGCTCGCCCCGCTGAACGAGCAGCAGCGCGTGGCGGTGGCCCACTCCGACGGCCCGCTGCTGGTCCTGGCAGGCGCGGGGAGCGGCAAGACCCGCGTCATCACCCACCGCATCGCCTGGCTGGTCGAGCGCCGCGGCGTCCCTCCCTGGCGCATCCTCGCGGTGACGTTCACCAACAAGGCCGCCGGCGAGATGCGGGAGCGCCTGCTCAAGCTCCTGGGCCCCGCTGCCTCCGACGCCCAGGTCTCCACGTTCCACTCCACCGGCGCGAGCCTGCTCCGGCGCGAGGCGGAGCGGGTGGGGCTGACCCGCTCGTTCGTCATCTACGACGACTCCGACCAGCTCCAGCTCCTGAAGCGGGCGATGAAGGACTGCGACATCGGCGACCGCATCAAGCCCACGCTCATCCGCCAGCGCATCGACCACGCCAAGAACATGGCCCAGGGCCCGGAGGACCTGCCCGACTCCCAGAACTACGTGGACCAGGGCGTGCGCCGAGTCTACTTCGCCTACCAGAAGCTCCTGCGGCAGTCCGACGCGGTGGACTTCGGCGACCTGCTGCTCAAGGTGGTCCAGCTCTTCCGCAAGGACCCCGAGGTCCTCGACCGCTACCGCCACCGCTTCCAGTACGTCCTGGTCGACGAGTTCCAGGACACCAACCCGGTGCAGTACGAGTTCTTGCGGCAGCTCTGCCCTAGGACCCGGGCCAACCTCTGCGTGGTCGGCGACGACGACCAGTCCATCTACCGGTGGCGCGGCGCGGACGTGAGCAACATCCTCTCCTTCGAGCGCGACTTCCCGGGCACGCAGACGGTGAAGCTGGAGCGCAACTACCGCTCCGACGCCGGTATCCTCGACGCGGCGTACGCCGTCATCTCCAAGAACGAGCGCCGCAAGGAGAAGCGGCTCTGGACCGACCGGCCCCGTGGCGCGGCGCTGGATCTGGTGCTGGCCCCCGACGAGCGCAGCGAGGCCCAGCAGGTGGCCGCCAGGGTCCGCGCCCTCGCCCGCGACGGGATGCCGCTCTCGGAGATCGCCGTCTTCTACCGGGTCAACGCCCAGTCCCGCGTGCTGGAGGAGGGCCTGCGCCTGGCCACGGTGCCCTACCGCGTGGTGCGCGGCCGGGCGTTCTACGACCGCGCGGAGATCAAGGACGCGGCCAGCTACCTGCGCCTCGCGGTGAACCCGCGCTCCGACGCCGACCTCGAGCGGGTC
>CAZAIE010000830.1:3078-3886 GCA_964485035.1 uncultured Myxococcaceae bacterium
TCAACACGCCCGCCCGCGGCATCGGCGACACCACCCTCGAGCGGCTGCGCGCCTTCGCCCAGGAGCGGGGCTGCAGCTACTTCGAGGCCCTCGCCGACCCGACGCTCATCCCCGGGCTGAACGCGGGCGCGCAGCGCCGGCTCGCCGCCTTCCGGGCAGTGGTGGAGCAGCTCCACGCCCAGGTCGTGGCCGCGCCGGACGCCCACACCGCGGTCACGCAGATGCTCGAGGGCTCTGGCCTCGTCGCCTCCCACGAGGCCGAGGCCACCGACGAGTCGCTCGAGCGCGCCGAGAACCTGCGCGAGTTCGCCGGCGCGGCGATGGAGTTCGACCGCCTGCGCGCCGAGGCAAAGGCCGCGGCCCCGGCCGTCCCGACCACCCTGCCGGAGGACGAGGGCGCGCTCGGCCCACCCCAGAACGCCCTGGAGGCCTTCCTCGAGCAGATCAGCCTGTTGGGCGACGCCGACGCGGAGATCGAGGGCGGCCGGGTCTCGATGATGACCCTGCACGCGGCCAAGGGCCTGGAGTTCGACGGCGTCTTCCTCACCGGCGTGGAGGAGGGCGTCTTTCCCCACTCCCGCGCCACCGAGGGCGAGGGCTTCGCCGACCCGGAGGAGATGGCCGAGGAGCGGCGGCTCTGCTACGTCGGCATCACCCGCGCGCGCCGGCGGCTCTGCTTCTCGCTCGCCCGCTGCCGGGCGCTCTTCGGCGAGCTGCGCTTCAACGAGCCCTCGCGCTTTCTCAGCGACATCCCCCGCGAGCTGTTCGGCCTGGGCGGCGGGCAGGCCAGCGAGGACGAGCCCGACTT
>CAZAIE010000831.1:0-3884 GCA_964485035.1 uncultured Myxococcaceae bacterium
ACCGCCGCCTGCCCCCGGCGCACGCCCGCCACGACCCACTCGATCTTGTTGCCGAAGTGCCAGCCCAGCAGCACGAAGACCGGCGCCGAGACCAGCGCCGCCAGCCCGTCGAAGGAGATGAACCGCCAGTAGCTCATCCCCGCGCTGCCCGCGATGAAGTAGGTCACCGCGCGGACGCCGGGCATGAAGCGGGCGGCCATGACGATCTTCTCGCCGTACCTCGCAAACAGCTTCTCCACCTTCTGGTGCTTCGCCGGGGTCACGATGAGCCGGAACGGCCAGCGCCGGGTCAGCGAGTCCCCCAGCCGCCGGCCCAGGAAGAAGGCGATCGAGTCGCCCCCCAGGATCCCCAGGAACGCGACGACGATCATCAGGTCGAGCCGGGCCGCCCCCTGGTAGACGAGGTAGCCGCCGGTGATGAGGACCACGTCCTCCGGCAGCGGCACGCCCAGGCCGCACAGCAGCAGCACGCCCAACACCAGGCCATAGGCCCCGGCGCCTGACGCCCCGGTGAGGATTTCGGTGACCAGACTTTCCAAGGTGCCCTCGGACTACTTCTTCCCCGCCGGCTTCTTCGCCGGGTCCTTGCCCGGCTCCTTCCCCAGTTCCTTGAGCAGCGCGGGAATGGCCTCGGCGACGAAGACCTCGAGCGCCTTGTCGGTCTTGGCGAAGGCGTCGACCTGCTTCGCCCAGTCCTTCAAACCGGGCAGGTCCTTCGAGCGGACCTCCAGCTCGGCGTCGGGGAGCCCGAGGGACGAGGCGGCGAAGCTCTGGGCCAGCGTTTCGATCACCAGGGGGGCGGCTTCCGCATCGGCCTTCCCCGCCACCAGCGGCGAGAGCCGGGTCCGCGCGAGCTCGCGCACCACGGCGAACAGGTCCGGGGTCTTCGCGGGGCCGAGCACCACCCACAGCTCGTCGCCCGAGAGATACGAGTACGACCGCCCATGCCCGTCGAGAAGGTTCACCACCAGCACCACCCGCGGGGCGTCGTCGTCCTTCAGCCGCAGCGCCTTGCGGGCCCGGTTCACCGGCACGTCCACCACCGCGTGGTAGGCCTTCAACGCGGTGCGGTAGTCCTCCTGCACCGAGCCGAAGAGGTCCGCCAGCTTGAGCTGGGCGAAGCCCTCGGCGAGCAGCGGCTCCAAGCCCTTCAGCTCCGCGGAAGCCTGTGGCAGCCGCTCGAAGCCCGCTGGTCCCTTCAGGGCCAGCGCATACCGCCCATAGGTCTCGACCGGGCTCGGGTGCGCGTTGAAGAACGCCTGGAACCGGTCGCCCAGCGCCGGCTCGAGCTTCAGCCCCGACCGCACCCGGAGCCGCACCGGGTGCAGCTCCCGCGCAGGGACCGGGTGCGCGCGCACGACCGGGGCCTCGTCGTAGCCCAGCCCGTTCAGGAGCGCGTAGAGGGTGAAGATGCGCTCGTCGGCGCGCAGCTCGACACCCTCGGTCGTGTACAGGCTGGCGAACCAGTCGGTCTCGGCACGGGCCGGGGCCACGACGGTCAGCGCGCTCAGCGCCAGGATGGCGGTCCAGAGTCTCATTGCGGGCTCGTGGTCTTGCGAAAAAGAGGCCTACGACTAGCACGCGGCGGCGCACTCCAACAAGCGCCGCGACGGGCGGGATCCCTCAGGGATTCCAGAGCTTCTGCGTGCTGATCTCCGAGTCCGGCGCGGTGGTGTCCACCGTGAGTTCCCGCCGGGCGCCGGCCCGGTGTCCCCCCACGTCCCGACCCTCCACCTCGATGGTGTTGCGCCCCTCTCGGAGCCGGACGGCCCCCCGGAACCGCCCGTCGCCCTCGACCTTCAGCGGCTGGCCTCCCACGCTCACCTGCGCGCCTGGAGACGTCCGTCCGGTGACTTGGAGCTCGGCGCGGTTGGTCTCCTGGCCCGCCGGCCAGTCGACCTTGAGGAACAGGCTCGCCGGGACGGCGACGGGAGCACTGGGGGCCTTGCCGGCGACGCTCACCGCCTGCTGGCCGGCCCTGAGGAGCACGGCCTTCCCCGCCGCCTTCAGCTCCACCTCGCCCTCACGCGCGCCCACCGCCACCGTGCCCGAGCCGTTGCTGGAGACCGCGAACGTGCCCTCCGAAGCCGCGGCGACCGCATCGGTGCCCCGGGCAGCCACCTCCAGCCGGCGTCCCGAGCCGCCCTCAACCCTGGCAACCAGCATGCCCACCCCCAGGCGGAAGCGGGACAGCCTATCGGTCAGTTCCTGGACTTCGAGTTCGGTGCCGGGCTCCACCGCCACGTCGTAGGAGTCGCGGGAGACCAGCCGCGCCCGCCCGTCCTGCGTCCGCACCGCGTCGTCCGCCTGCAGCACCGTCCCCAGGAGCGCGGGGACGAAGCGCCCTTGACCCTTGCGGACCTCGACGTTGCCGCTCACCTCGACCAGGCGCAGGTCCTCGCCGCGCGCAGGCCCGGCGGCGGGGGCAGTCGCAACGACCAGGAGCGCCGCGTCGGGCCCCGCCACCGGAGCAGGCTGCGGAGCCGGGGAGCGCAGGAAGAGCCACCACCCCGCCGGGAGCAGGGCCAGGACGGCGAGCACGGCTGCGAAGAAGGGCAGCGCGCTGCGCTGGCGAGACGCGGACATCGCGCAGAGCAGAGCCGGTTCCCGGCCGGCTTTCAACCCCCGGCAGCGGGGAGGTCCACCGTGAAGGTGGTCCCCTGCCCTTCCGTGGAGGCGACCTCGATGCGGCCGCCGTGCTCGCTGACGATGCGGAAGCTCACCGACAGCCCCAGGCCGACGTTGGACCAGACGTCCTTGGTGGTGAAGAAGGGCTCGAAGATGCGGGGCAGGTTCGCGGCGGAAATGCCCTTCCCGGTGTCGCGCACCGCGAGCCGCACGCGCCCGGCGGACGAGGAGGTCGCGAGCGTGAGGCGCCTCTGCTCCGACTTCGCCATCGCCGTACGGGCATTGGAGACGAGGTTGAGCACCACCTGCGCGAGGTGGCCCCCGTCCCCCTTCACCAGCGGCAGCCCGGGCTCGAGCTCCTGGACGAGCGAGATGGACTCGGTGTCGACCTGCGTCTGGACCAGCGAGAGCGCGTCGGCGACCACCTTGTTCAGGTCGAGGGGCCGCAGGTCCGCCACCGGGCGCTGCTGGGAGAAGCGCAGGAGGTTCGCGGTGATCTCCTTGGCACGCTTGGCCTGCGCTTCGATCTTGCGGAGCATCGCCGCGTCCCGGTCGTCCCCGGGCCGGTCGAGGAGCAGGAGCTGGGCGTTGCCGAGGATGCCCGCCAGCGGGTTGTTGATCTCGTGGGCCACGCCCGCGCCGAGCTGTCCGATGGCCGCCAGCTTCTGCGCCTCGAGCAGCTGCGCCTGGGCCGCCTTCAGCTCCGCCGTCCGCTCCTCGACCCGGGACTGCAGCTCCCGGTTCCAGCGCTGAAGCTCCACCCGCGAGGCCTCGAGCTCGCCGCCCATGCGGTTGAAGGTGCGGGCCAGCTCCGCGAGCTCGTCTCCCCCCGCCTCCGGGATGCGGCGCGAGAGTTCTCCCTGGCCGAACGCGTTCGCCCCTTCGGTGAGCTGGCCGATGCGCCGACCCAGGGCGCGGGTGAAGGCGAAACCCAGGCCCAAGAGCAGCACCAGCGCCGCTCCCACCGACCCCAACACCGCGAGCCGCATGCGGCGCACCGGAGCGAGCGCCTCTGCCTCGGGGACCTGGACCACCGCCCTCCACCCCAGGCCCCCGGGCGCGGTCGCCACGCTGGCGAGCGAAGCGCCCGCCGCTCCGGGGAGCGAGAAGGCCAGGGGGCCGCCCGCCTGCCAGCGCGTCCGCAGCGGCTCCGGCGCCAAGGCCCCCCGGGGCTCATCGGGAGGCGCCGCCACCGCCCGCTCCTCGGCGTCGTAGACCCAGAGCCGCCCGTGGCTCTTCGCGACCCGCTCCTGCAC
>CAZAIE010000832.1:0-3879 GCA_964485035.1 uncultured Myxococcaceae bacterium
GCCGACGAGCTGGCCGAGCGCAAGGACGTGATGAAGGGCGTCTCCAAGATCCAGGAGCTCTGGAGCGGGCGCGGCTACGGTCCCCGGTGCGAGCTGATGACCAGCTCGCTGCGCCTGACGCGCTCGATGAGCCCGGAGATCGCCGACAGCGTCCAGCAGTGCCGCGAGGCCATGGGCTTCACCCGGCCCATCGAGCTCTACATCCGCCCCGAGCCGATGTTCAACGCGTGGTGCATGAAGAACACCGCCGGCCCGCTGGTCATCGTCCTCTCCTCGCGGCTGGTGGAGGACTTCACCCCCGCGGAGCTGAAGTTCGTCATCGGCCACGAGCTGGGGCACGCGCTCTTCGACCACTTCCGGCTGCCCATGCCCGCGCTCACGCTGGTGGAGCCTGGGTGCATCCCGCTGGTCCCGCGCCCGGTGGCGCTGCAGCTCTACGGCTGGGCGCGCGCCGCCGAGCTCTCGGCCGACCGCGTGGGCCTGGTCTGTGCGCAGGACTCGGATGCCGCCGCGAGCGGGTTCTTCAAGCTCGCCTCCGGCACCTCGAGCCCGCGCATCCGCCCCGACCTCGCCGCCTATGCCGCCCAGGTCGACGGCCTCGCCAGCGTCCCCCTGGCGCGCGACAAGGAGTACGACCCCAGCCGCGACGACCTGGACTGCTTCTCCACGCACCCCTACAGCCCCGTCCGCGTGAAGGCCATCTACGCCTTCTCCCGGAGCAAGCTCTACGCGCGCACCGTGGGCCGCGGCGAGGGGCACATCGACGACGAGGAGCTGGAGGCGATGCTGGCCAAGGACCTCGCGCTGATGGAGCCCGGCTACCTCGAGGAGAAGAACGAGCAGTCGAGCCTGCTCAAGCGGCTGCTCTTCAGCGCCGGCGCGGTGGTGGCGGCGGCGAACGGCGTCATCGAGGACTCGGAGGTCGAGGCCCTGGGCACGCTCCTGGGAGCCGACGAGGTCGACAACCTGCGCGGCCGCATCGACATCGCGAAGAAGGACCTCGACGGGCGCATCAAGGACGTGATGGAGGCGAACATCCCGCTGCTCCGCCGCGCCCAGCTGGTGCAGCACCTCACCATCATCGCCGGCGCGGACGGGAACGTGGACGACATGGAGCTCGCCGAGCTGCGTCGCCTCTGCGACAAGCTGCAGGTGGACTTCAGCGTGGTGGCCCACACCCTGGCCGCCGCGGCGACGCCCATCGACTGAGCCAGGCTCCCCGATGCTCACGAGGCCCCTCCACCCACCCGGTGGCGGGGCCTCGGTGCGTCTGGGTCAGTCCAGGAAGCCGAACTGCCGCACCAGGCCGCCGACGATGTCCTTGGCGCGGAGGTCCAGCTCGGCAGCGAACCCGGTGTCGTAGAAGTCGGGGTTCACCGCGTTGGAACTCCACAGGCTCTTCGCCGAGAAGCGCAGCTCCTTCTCCGCGAAGAAGGTCTCCGGGAGCTGCATGCGCAGCCGGAAGGTCCGCCCGTTCTCGATGGGGCTCTTGCTGATGAGCTTGACGCCCTCGGTGGTGATGTCCACCAGGTGCCCGAGGAGCTGGCCCGAGTCCTCGTCGTAGACCTCGAGGTAGTAGATGAGGTGCCGCCGCTGCAGCCGCCGGGTCTCTTCGCGGTTCATGGTCTTCCCCTCCGTGTCACGCGTGCGCCGACGGAAGGCTAACGGCGCCTCCCCACGCCGGCACGATCAGGAGCAAGGCAGGGGACCAGGCCGATCTGCCGACCTCCGATCAGCTGCTCGGCAAGCGGCGGGTCAGAGCTCCCGGCGCACGAAGCGGTCCCTGAGCTTCGCGGCGACGCGGAAGGAGTTGGCGAGGATGGTGAGCGTGGCGGGGACGCCGCCCGAGGTGGGCATGAAGCTGCCGTCGGTCACGTAGAGGTTCTTCACCTCGTGGGCCTGGCAGTCCGGGTCGAGCACGCTGGTCGCCGGGTCGCGGCCGAAGCGGCAGGTTCCGTGCTGCAGGTGCGGGGTGGTGGTCCCCGAGGTCCAGACGTAGGCGTGCTTCGGGGCCGGGGTCATCGCCCGGAACAGCTCCATCCCGCGCTCCACCATGCGGCGGCTGGCGGCGACGTCCGCGGGGTGGTGCTGCGCGTGGATGCGCGCCACCGGCGACCCCCAGGGATCCTTCGAGGTGGGGTCGAGGTCCACGTAGCAGCCCTTCCACGGAAGGAACTCGCCGAAGACCTCGAACTCGGCCCAGACCTCGTCGTGGAAGAGCGCCCGCATCCGCTCCTTGAGCCGCTCGCCCCACAGCGCGCCGTCCTGGTCCTTGAAGAGGCGCTGGGCAGCGAAGATGACGTTCCGGTGCAGCATGATGAAGTTGTACGTGCCGCCCTTGGGGTGCGGCAGGCCGGCCTTGGGGTTCCAGTAGTCGTCCTGGATCGACCGCTGCAGGAACGGGAGGTCGAGGTCGCGGGCCCCCAGGCGCTCTTCTAGCGCCGCGCGATCGAAGATCGCAGTGCCCTTCCCCGCAGTGGAGAAGGTGAGGTTCTTCCCCACGAGGCCGTTGTTGTTCGCCAGGCCCCGCGGGAACGCCGCCGTGTCCGAGAGCAGCAGGAGCCGAGCGCTCTCCACCGCGCTCGCGGCCAGGACCACCACCCGGGCCGTGAGGCCGTGGGCGCGGCCCTGCGCATCGACGTACTCCACGCCGGTCGCCCGCCCCTGCGCGTTGGCGATGATGCGGCGCACGGTGCAGTGGGGCCGGAACTCGCAGCGGCCGGTGGCCTCGGCGGCGGGGATGAGCGTGGACAGCACGCTGGACTTCGACCCGTTCTCGCAGCCGTAGTCGCCGCAGAAGCCGCACTGGTTGCACGGCGGCCGCGTCCCGTAGGGCTGGGAGAGCACCGCGCGGGGCGTGGGGAAAGAGTGGAACCCGAGCTTCGTCGCGGCCTCGTCGACGAGGCGCGCGAGGGCGTTCGCGCCCAGCGGCGGGACCGGGTAGGCACGCCGGGGGGGATCGAACGGGTTGGCCGTGGCGTCCCCGGAGATGCCCAGCTTCGCATCCACGAGGTCGTAGTACGGGACCATCTCCTCGTAGGAGAGCGGCCAATCGACCACGTTCGCGTCGGGAATGCCGCCCGTGAGTGTCGCGAGCCGGAGGTCGGACTCCTTGAAGCGGTAGGTGTAGCCGGTCATGTGGACCGTGCCGCCGCCCACGCAGAGCCCGGTCCAGTACTCGTTGGTGCGCGAGGGGCGCCCGTCCGCGCGCACCAGCACGTGCGGGTCCTCGTTGGGGTACGGGACCCAGAAGTCGCGCAGGCAGGTCTTCACCTCGTCGTGGGTGAAGTCGCGGACCGTGTAGTAGGGGCCGCGCTCGAGGACCACGACCCGGGCGCCGGCCTCGGCGAGCGTGAGGGCGACTGGAGAGCCCCCCGCCCCGCTCCCGATGACGACGACGTCGGCCTCGTCCCGGGCCATCGCCTCAGTGCCCCATCTTCGAGTGGTCGTGCGCGTCGGCGCCCGGGCTGGACGCGCGCGGGGCCCACCAGCAGGGCTTGAAGCCGATGAACTTCCAGCCCACCTGGTCGCGGTTGCCGCCGTACTTCGGGTCGGCGAGGAAGCCCTCCAGCGAGAAGGTGACGAGGTGCTCGAAGAAGCGGGCGCCGTCGAAGCCCTGGGCGCGGACCTTCCCCTGCTGGAACTGGGTGAAGACCGCGTCCTTCTGCTCTGGGGTCAGCTCCACGAAGGTCTTCTTCGCGACCTCGCGGGCGACACGATCCAGCGCCATCGCCCCCTCTTGGAACTCGCGCGCGAAGCCCTTGAAGTAGCGGTCGGTGGTCATCCAGTAGGCGATGTGAACCGGGACGCCCGCGGCGAGCGCGCCGGGTAGCGCGTGCTCCATCGCGGCTTCGAGGGTCGCGGTCTCGGGGGGCGGGA
>CAZAIE010000833.1:0-3876 GCA_964485035.1 uncultured Myxococcaceae bacterium
GCCCGAGCCCACCCGCGACGGCACCCAGCCCGCGGCCCGGGAGACCTCGCGGCCCGAGGACCAGACCATCGCCGCGCTCAGGCGCGAGCTGGCCCGCTACCGCGTCGCCCAGGAGTTCCACCGCCGGGTGGCGCTGGAGAACAACCTCGCGGCGATGGTGGACCGCATCCTCTCGGTCATCTTCGAGCTGCTCCCCGCCGAGGGCAGCGCCATCTGGCTGCAGAACGGCCAGTACGCGGCCAAGGCGCGCCAGGGCACCAAGAAGATCGAGGTGCCCCGCGCGGTCATCGACGAGGTGCTGCAGTCCTCCGACGGCATCCTGGTGCACAACGCTCTGGTGGACGAGCGCTTCGACCGCTCCGCCTCGGTGATGGTGCGCGGCATCCAGAGCGTGATGGCGGTGCCGCTGCGCACGCCGCGCAGCGGGACGCTGGGCATCCTCTACGTCGAATCGCTCTCCTCGCAGACGGCGTTCAGCGAGGCCGACCTCCCGCTCCTGGACGCCATCGGCACGCAGGCGGCCATCCTCCTCGACAACGCCGCGCTGATGGCCCAGGTGCGCAAGGAGGTGGAGAACCGGGTGCGGCTGCAGCGCTTCCTCTCCCCCGCCGCCGCCGAGGAGGTGCTCAGCGGGCGCCTCAACCTGCGCATGGAGGGACGCGCCGCGGAGATCACCGTGCTCTTCGCCGACATCCGCGGCTTCACCACCCTCTCCTCCAAGATGCAGCCCGAGGACGTGGTGCGCTTCCTCAACCTCTTCTTCGGGGAGATGGTCGAGAGCGTCGAGCGCCACGGCGGCATCGTCGACAAGTTCATCGGCGACTGCGTGATGGCCCAGTGGGGAGCCCTGGACCAGCGCGCGGACCACTCGCGGGCGGCGGTGATGTGCGCCCTGGACATGGTGGAGCGCGCCCAGCTCATCCGCGTGGAGGGCCGGCCGCTGGGAGTGGGCGTCGGTCTCAACACCGGAGTGGCGGTGGTGGGGGCCATCGGCTCGAAGCTGCGGCTCGACTACACCGCCATCGGCAGCACCGTGAACCTCGCCGCGCGCCTGTGCGGGCTGGCGGACGTGGGCGAGGTGCTGGTCTCGGAGGCCACGCTGCGGGGAGCGGGAGCGGGCGTGCAAAGCGAACCCGGCGAGCCGGTGATCCTCAAGGGCATCGACGGCCTGGTCGTCCCCCACCGGGTGCGAAAGGTAGCCAGCCGCTGAAACGACGAAGGGCCGGCAGTCCGCCGACCCTTCGCACCTGGTCCTCAGACCGGGCTCTTCCTAGAAGAAGTCGTTCGGGTTGCGGCGCGCGGACTCGTGCGCGGCCTGCAGGTACGGGAAGGGGTTGATGCTGTTGTTGTAGTTCCCGCCCGTGTAGATGGAGAAGTGCAGGTGCGGCGCCGTGCCCTGGGCGCTGCCGCTGTCACCCAGCGTGCCGATCTGCGTGCCCGCGGTGATCTGCATGCCCGGGCGGATGTTCGCCGCGATGCTGTCCATGTGGCACAGGTAGAAGTAGTGGTCGCCCCGCTTGATGGTGACGCGGTAGCCGCCGACGCGGGTGTAGCCGGCGTTCACCACCTCGCCCGAGACCGGCGCGACGATGGGCTGGCCCCGGGGTCCGAACACGTCCACGCCCAGGTGACCGTTGGGGTGGCTGGCGTTGGTCTGGTTGAAGCTGAAGTCCGAGTTCTGGCGCGCGCTGTCGGGGTCGAAGTTGTTCCAGTTCCCGTCGTAGCCGATGTTGTAGCGCGCGTTCTGGGTGCTGCCGTCCTGCCCCACGATGGGGAAGACGTCCAGCGCCGCGCCGGTGCCCGCGGTGATCGGATTGGTCGGGCCGGTCGGGTTCGTCGGGCCAGTCGGCGTCGTGGCCTGCGTCCCGGTGAGCTTGCCCCAGGTCTGCGGACCCACGATGGCGTCCACGGTGATGCCCTGGGCCTGCTGGAAGTTGCGCACTGCCGCCGCGGTCCGGGGACCAAAGTCGCCGTCGATGGGGCCGGGGTCGAAGCCGCGCTGCTTGAGCATGGTCTGCAGGTCGCTCACCGCTGCGCCCTTCGAGCCCTGCCGCAGGGTCGGACGATTGTCGACGATCGGGACGCTGCCGGTGGTGGTGCGCGTGACCTTCATTGGAAGCTCCTCTGTGAAGCGCTGCGTGTACTGGAATCATCGTGCCGTCTTCGCGAAGGTTTCCGGGTGGACAAGACGCCTACAGGCAGGACACGCCGCCGCGCGAGCAGTCGGACCGGCCGTTCCCCTCGGGAAGGCTCACTTTTCTGAGGCGGCGGGGCGCAGGCGTCCGAGACAGCGCCCACCGGACGGCCCGTCCAGCAGGCGTCCGGCCATGGCATCCCGGTTGCTCTCCGGACCCCATCGATCCCACCCCGAGACCCCACGCCATGCGACGGCTCCCACTCTTCCTGCTCTTCCTCGGCTGCGGCTGCAGCTCCGCCCCCGGCTCCGACTCGACGCCCATCCTCGAGCGCGCCGCGGGGTCGATGACCTGCCGCACGGTGCGCAAGGCGACCAGCCACTCTCCACGGTTCTTCGGACGCGAGGGCCACGCGCTGGCCTCCACCCGCGCCGGGGTCGCCTTCCTCGCCCGCGCCGAGGGCGCGCGCAAGGACGCCTGGGACCCGCCCGAGCTGGCGCTCGTGGTGTCCTCGCTCGGCGTCGATGAGACGTTCGGCCCGACCTCGAGTCCCGCCCCGGTGAAGACCGGTCCGGTGGCCCTGGCCCCGCGGGGCGAGGGCCTTGCGCTGGTCTTCTTCGACGCCAGCCAGCTCCGCTTCACCGGGCTCGATGCCTCGGGGAAGCCGACGCTCGCTCCCGGGCCGGGCCTCGCCGCCGCGGACGAGCAGTCGCGCCCGCAGCTCGTCGCCGGCCCCGCGGGCGGCTTCGGGCTGGTCTTCACCGACGCTGGAAGCGCCGGACGTCGCGTCCGCTTCGTGGCGCTCGACGCGGATGGCAAGCCCCTGGCCGAGCCGCGCACGCTGCACGAGGAGTCGTCCTGGGCCAACCCCGCGCCTTCGCTCACTGCGGGCCCGGAGGGCTACGCCGTCCTCTGGTCCTCGAGCTCGGGCAGCCCAGGGGTCTACTTCGAGAGGCTCGACGCGAAGGGCGCGGAGCTCGTCGCCGCGCGGCGCATCTCGCGGGACCAGGAGGGGTACGTCTCGGGAGGAGCCATTGGCTTCGCGCAGGCGACGACGACCCTCGTCGCGGCCGGGGACGGCTTCGTCGCGGCCTGGCCCGAGGCCCACGAGGCGGAGAAGGGCGCCTCCTCGGCCATCCGCGTGGTGCGGCTCGACGAGGCCGGCGAGGCATCCGAGTCACCGGTGGAGCTGCGCCGTCGCACCGACGACATCGACGAGGTGGAGCCCATGCTGGTCCCCTTCGGGAGCGACGTCGCGCTGTTCTGGGGCCGCGGCACACACATCTACCAGTGCGGCGGGTGCGTCCCCGACACGTCGGTCGAGGTAGTGGTCCTGGACCCGCGCTCGCTCGACCCGAAGAGCAGCGTGGCCAAGGTCGCCATCGAGGACCGCGGCGGGCTCCTGCGGCGGCAGGTCGCGGTGCTGGGCTCGACGCTGCTCACCACCTTCGAGATCACCTTCCACACCTCGGCCGACCCCGGGTCCGCCGTCTTCGCCTGCGAGTGACCATGAACCGAACGCTCTGCGCCACGCTGCTGGCCGCCCTCGCCTCTTGCGCCGACCCCGTCGCTCCCGCCGAGCCAGACGCCGGAACCAGCCGCGACGCGGCCTCGGTCGCCGACGCGGGAGCCGACGCCTCGCTCCCCGAGCCCGACGCGGGCCCCGCCGCCGACGCCGCCCAGCCTTCCGGCGACACCGGGCCACAGGTGCCCATCCTCGAGCGCCCCGCCGGGGCGAAGA
>CAZAIE010000834.1:0-3875 GCA_964485035.1 uncultured Myxococcaceae bacterium
AGCTCGGGCGAGAGGTCGCGGTGCACGAGCGCCACGTTCAGCGCCACGTTCGGCTTCGGCTCGCCGGACTTGCCGTAGAGGTAGGCGACGAACCCGTCCGCCGTCCGCGCGAGGTGCACGTCGTCGATGGACTCGGTGGTGTCGATGCCGTTGAGCGGGAAGCTGCGCGTGTCCGAGAGGTCGAGCTTGCGACCCTGGGTGAGGCTCTGCACCTTGGCGCGCAGCGTGAACCCGATGGACGCGAGGTTCTCGGGCACCTGGAAGGCGTGCACCGACTCCCGGTCCTCGAAGAGCTGGAAGCCCGGGACCTCCATCGTCGCCCCGACGCCGTCACGGTCCGTGGACTGGATGACCAGCGTCACCTCTTCGAGCAGGTCCAGCCCCGCGGGCACGCCGTTCACCTGGAGCACGGGCCGCACCACCACCTGGGCCTCGCGCTTCTTCAGCAGGCTCTCGCGGTCGCAGTAGATGCCGGCGATGAGCTGGTAGGCCTCGCCCTGGTGCTGGAAGGCGTCCAGCGTGGTCACCTCGCCGTGGCGCAGGAGGATCTGCTGGCGCCCGGGGCTGGTGCTGAAGGGCACGCGCAGGGTCCCGTCCTCGCCCGGCCGGTACTCGCGCCCGGAGAGCCAGAGCGTGGCGTCGGGCAGCGGGCGGCGGTCCTCGTCGAGGATGGTGAAGACGTGACCCGCGGAGCTCACCCGCTCCAGGCAGCGCAGCCGGCCCTTGTAGATGAGCGCGCGCGAGCTCACGCCGCCGCCGATGAACTCGACCACGAACACGCCCGCCTTCGAGAGCGAGGGGAAGCGGAAGGTGCGGCGCACCCGGCGCAGCGGCGGGTCGTCGTAGTGGTGGGTCTGCTCCTCGCTCGCCACCAGGCCGTCCAGGTCCACGCTGGTATCCACTTCGCGGCCGTTGGCCAGGAAGTAGCTCAGCGCGTTGATCTCGAAGACCTTCACCACCAGGGTGGGGACGTTCTTCACGTCCAGGGACAGCTCCACCGGGTCGGCTGCGCGGAAGTGGCTGCGGTTGGTCTGCGCGAACTGCAGCTCCACCCGGTCCTTCAGCGCCTGGTAGTAGCCCGGGTTGTCGAGCATCGAGTACCAGCGCTCCATGTCGCCCACGCCGTGCAGGATCTTGGTGGTGGCGAAGACCTCCTTGAGGAAGGTGTCGGAGACGAAGGTGTCGAACGGACGGAAGTCCTCGGCCTTGACGAAGAACTGCGCGAGGTAGTCGCGCACCAGCGCTTCGTCGTTGCCCACCACCGGGAGCTGCGTGCCCCAGTCCTGGCCGAGCTGGAAAGGCGCGTCGTCGCTGGAGCGGAACTTCTTGAGGTAGGCGTCGTTCGCGTAGGACACCTGCCGCGGGAGCATCAGGTAGGCGAGGAAGCGCTCGCGGTCATATCGGCCCTGGCGGCGGTCGTGGTCCAGCTGGTGGTAGAGCACCTGCGCCTTGAGGGCGTTGAAGCGCGGCGTGAGGTCCTTGGCGAACTCCCAGAGCTGGCCGACCCAGGCCTCCCGGACTGCCGGGTCGTGCTGCCAGTCCGAGTCCGGGCCCGGCCGCAGCTTGGAGAGGTAGATGCGGACGAACTTGTCCTGCGTCGCCAGCTCGGGGGCCTTCTTCCGCAGTTGGTCGAGCTGGTCGAGCAGCAGCAGCCCGTGGATGGCCAGGGCGCCGAACCCGGAGCTGTGCCGGTCCTTCAGCTCCTGGGCGACCAGCTCGACCAGGCGCGGGTGGTCCGGCCGGCGCACGCGGGAGAGCAGGGAGCGGAGCCGCTGGCCGTCGAGCTTCTCCTCGTCCAGCAGCCACTCCAGCGCGTGGTCCTTGAAGCCCGAGAGGTCCGAGGAGTTGCTCCGCGAGAGCCCCTCGCGACGGACCTCGGCCCGCGTGAGCGCCTGGTCCTCGAGGCGGGTGGGGTGGCTCGTCTGGGCGCCCTCGACCACGCGCTGGTGATCGAACAGCAGGCCCAGGTGGTAGCGCAGGTACTCGAGCGTGTCCTTGGGCTTCTTGCCGAAGCGCAGGAGGGCCAGCCGGTTGCGGATCTCGCAGAAGGCGGTGGTCTCGCCGTGGCGCTTGTTCCACTGGTCGAGCAGCGCCTGCACCTGGTCCAGCTCTCCAGCCTGCTCGTGGACCAGGCAAGAGTAGAAGTAGAAGTCCTCGGTCCCGGGGATGAGCTGCTCCAGCGCCTTGCGGCGGTCCTCGGCGAGGGAGAAGGCTTCCAGCTGGTGCAGGTCCATGCGTCCTCCGGGTGGTGCGGGCGGCACTGCGGTCCCCCCGCGCAGAGCTTGCGACGATAGCAGCCGCCGCGCCCCGGTCGCACCCCGCTCTGACAGTCTTGTCGTGATTCGCTCGGGGCGGGCAGGTGCCTGACCTCGCCAAGGTCCCGGAATTCCACGTGACGGGCGTCACGCGGGGCTTGGCTCGGGACTGGCAGTCCCGCGGGCGAACCAGGAGGGCGAGCCATGGAAGCAGGGCAGCGGTGGCTGGTGGCATTGGCGGTGGTGTGCGGTCTCGCGGGCTGCGCCGGTGACGCCGCGACGCCAGCGGGAGTGAAGCCCGGCGGCGCGCAGGACAACGACCTCGTCCGCGGGACCATCGACTCCGGCGGCATCCCGGCGGCCGAGGACGTGAGCATCTCGGGGGTCTTGAACCAGCACGACCTCCCGCTCGAGGCCGTCGCCTGCAAGCGCGAGCTGTGCATCAACACCGCCTACGCCGCGGCCACCACGCTCGACGACGAGCACGCTGCGGTCTTCGTGCAGCTCGGGTTCGACACCGGGATCGACCCTTCGACCTTCAAGCGCCCGCCGCTGAACCTCGCGGTGGTGGTGGATCGCTCGGGCTCGATGGCCGACGCGGACAAGCTGGTCTCGGTGAAGACCGCGCTGCACAAGCTCGTCGGCAGGCTGGGCGAGGCCGACCGCCTGGCGATCGTCATCTTCGACCACGAGGCAGAGGTGCTGCTGCCCTCGACCCCGGTCACGGACCGCGCCGCGCTGGACGACCTCATCAACCGCATCGGCACGCGGGGCTCGACCGACATGGCCGCTGGGCTGCGAGAGGGCTTCGCGCAGGTCGGCAAGAACGCCGGGGTCGCTGGGGTCCAGGACCGGGTGATGCTCTTCACCGACGCCATCGTGAACACCGGGACGACCGACGAGCAGAGCTTCGTGGCGCTCGCCAAGGAGCACGCGCAGCGCGGCATCGGGCTCTCGCTCTATGGCGTCGGGCTGGACCTGAACCAGTCGCTGGTCCTGGGCATCACGAAGCTGCGCGGCGGGACGTACTCCTTCCTCTCCGACGCCCAGAAGATCTCGACGCTCTTCGACGCCGACTTCGATCTCATGGTCACGCCGGTGGCCTACGACGTGGAGTTCGTCCTCGAGGCGAAGCCGGGCTTCTGGGTGCGCGAGGTCTATGGCGGGGTCTACGAGGGCGAGCGCTCGGTGCACATCCTGGTCCCCTCGCTGTTCCTGAGCCGGGGGCACGGCGCGCTGGTGGTGCGGCTGGCGACCGACGGCTCGTCGCTCTCGGAGCGCCCGCCGCTCGCCGAGCTGTCCCTCAAGTACGTGCGCCCGGCGACCGGCGAGGTGGTGACCGACAGCGTGCTGCAGACCTGGACCAGCGATCAGCCCATCGGCGGAGCGGCGTTCTACTCGCAGCCTGGCGTGCGCAAGACCGTGGCGGTGCTGAACGCTGGCCTGGCCATCCGCGAGGCCTGCCGGAAGTACTGGGAGGGGAGCGACGTCGCAGGAGCCAAGGCCATCCTGGGCAAGGCGCGGGCGTACCTGCAGTCCGAGGCGCAGGCCTTCGAGTCGAGCACGCTCGCGGAGGAGGCCCGGCTGGTCGACAAGCTGGACCAGCACCTGGGCGAGCCC
>CAZAIE010000835.1:0-3874 GCA_964485035.1 uncultured Myxococcaceae bacterium
TCCTCGAGCAGGGGCGGATCAAGGCGGCGATGAAGACCATCACCGAGCGCTTCGACTCGTACGTCGGCCACACCGGCTACGAGGAGCTCTGCCGCCGTCGCATCGTCGAGATGGGAGACGCCGACGAGCTCTCCTTCGTGCCCGAGCGGGTGGGCCGCATCTTCACCCGGAAGGCGGAGGTCGACCTCGCGGCCATCAACACCAAGGAGCGCTGCCTGCTCTTGGGGGAGTGCAAGTGGGGCCGGCACAAGGTCGGCTGGAGCGTGATCGAAGAGCTCGAGGCCAAGGCGGCCGCCCTGCCACGCTCCGAAGGCTTCAAGCGCCACCTGGCCGTCTTCGCGCGCAGCGGCTTCGAGCCCCAGGTGCTGCGGAAGGCGCGGGCTGCCTCGGTCCTCCTGTTTCAGGGCGCGTTTCCGGTCCTGCGAAGCTGACAACTGACATGGCCGGTAACATACCGGCCACGTCATCGCGCTCTCCGGTGGGCGCTCGGCCAGGCAGCCGAGAACGCCGGCAGTGGGAGCGGAGCGGTCTCTCGGCTCACTCCCGGACGAGCGCGAGCCGGTCCCCGCCGCTGGCCAGCGCCTGGGCGAGCTGCTCCGGGTCGAGGCCTTCGCCGCGGGCGCCTGCGGGCTGTCGCCAGAGGATGCGCACGACGGGGCCCGGCTGCTTCGCGAACCAGGCGGCGAGCGCCGCGACGTCCGTCCCGAACCAGTCCCCGGCGCCGAGCTGGGCATGCAGCCAGCCCGTGAAGTGCCAGGCCGTCGGTTCGCTCCCGGCCTCGAAGACGAGCAGCCGGACGCCCTCTTCCTGGGCCGGGACGCAGACCACCGCGTCGGGGACGAAGTGCGCGAGGTGCGGCGTCCAGCAGTCCGCGACCTCGGTCCCGACGACGTGGCCCGCCGGGCACGCGAGGTTGGGGCCGTCGAGTCCCGACGGGCCGCAGCAGCCGTGGCGCGCGCCGCAGGGTCGGGTCTCGCGCAGGTCTTTGAGGTTCACCACCAGGTTGCCGGGGAGGAGGCCCTGGAACTCGGGGTCGCCGACCACGCGCCAGAGCAGGCCGCTGGGGAGCGCGGGCTGTCCGTCGGTCATGGTGAGCGGGCAGCCATGCGGGCGCACCTCCAGCAGCGGGCCCGCAAGGAGAGCGCCGCAGGTCGCGCAGCGGAGCTCCAGCGGTGGGGACTCGGCCATGGCGTGCTCCGTTCGCGGGCCTACCGCGTCCAGTCGATGCGCTCGAGCAGCGCCTGGAGCCTGGCGCCGCGGGCCGGGTTCAGGCTCGCGACCCATGCCACCCGCCCCTGCAGGTGGCTGCGCAGGTCGGGGACGCCCTCGCGGTTCTGGGTCGAGGGTCCGAGGCGGACGCAGTTGGTGAGCGTCGCCTTGAGCCGGTCGAACTCGACGCGCGGGACGTTGGGGCGCTCGTTGACCACCACGCCCGCGAGGTGCTGCCGCTGCGCGCGAGGCATCACCCTCGTCTTCGCCGCGTTCACGAAGAAGCCCTCCTCTTGGATGACGCGCCCGCTGACCCGGAGGACGGCGTGTTCGAAGCGGGCGTGCGCCTCTGGTGAGGAGAAGGCGAGGTCGTCGGCGTAGCGGGTGTAGCTCCCGCCCAGTCCCGCGGCCAGGCCGCCGAGCCGGGCGTCGAGCCGGTAGGCGACCAGGTTCGCGAGCGCGGGAGAGGTCGGGGCTCCCTGCGGAAGGTGGGGACAGGCCAGGCGCCGGCCCAGCTGCCAGTCTGCGCGGGCCTTCGGCGCATCCCGCCAGACCGCGCGGGGGACGGTGTTGGTGCAGAGCCCCGCCAGCACGCGCGCGACCGCGTCCGGGTACCCCACCGTCGAGAAGACCGCACGCACGCGCGGGAAGGTGATGCTCAGGAAGAAGTCCTCGAGGTCCAGCCGGATCACCTGGGCCCGCTCGACGTGGGGTCGCGCGAACGCGAGCACCGAGCCCCCGCGCCGGAACGCACACGCGGCCACGTGCGCGGGTACCCGAGAGAGGATCTCGCGCAGGATCCGGCGCTGGATCGAACGGAGGAGGGGCTTGGGCGCCTCGATCAGCCGGAGGCCCCCGCTCGCCTTGGGGACCCAGAGGTAGCGGTAGTGCCGCAGCGGCGCGTCGCCTGCATGGCGCTCGAGCCTGCGCAGGTCGGCGAGCCACGCGAGGTCGTCCTGGGTCACGCCCAGCCAGCGGATCACCGACTCGACGTCGTCGAGCGTCGGGACCGGCCAGCGCCGCCGGGCCATCGTCGAGGGGAGTGTGGAGAACCTGCGGATGGGACCGCCGGGGTGATGCACCTTGTCCACCAGGAAGGCGATCAGATCCTCTGGGCGCGGCGGTCGGGCGAAGGTGGAGAGGACCGAAGCGCACACCTGGCCCACCCAGGGCGGGCGGCCTCCGAAGCACGCCCTTCCCCGGGCGCGGAGCCCTCTCGGGGTCCACGGGCCCTCGAGGAACGACCAGGCCAGGGCGCGTGCGATGGTCTCCGGGGTCATCTTCCCAGCTCGTCGGACAGTGGCCGAAAGTGCGGCAGCGTCTCCCGACGGTGCTCGTCTTGCGTGGCCTGTCGCGCGCTTGGCGCGCGGGCTGCCACGCGGTGTGTTGCCCAGGCGACTGTCTGCCCCGGGGTATCCCCGGAGAGGTGTCCGACTGCGACACCGGCTCGGGAGACGGGCCGCGGCAGGACCATAGCACCGCCATCCCGGGTACCCAGGGTGGCGAGCGCTCCCTGCTGCAGCTTCTCGAGCAGGTCCGCAAGCCGGCAGCCGCGACGCCCGTGCTGGCATCCGCGCAGGGCCTGCGGTACTGGGAGTGCATCCTGAGCGCCACCCATCGACGAGCGCCGGGTCGAGGTGACGATGATGCGCAAGCTGGCGCTGGCACTGGTGCTGGCAGTCGTGGCTGGGTGCAAGAGCGGCCCCGACATGACCCGGGGAGGCCTGGAGCTGGTCTACGAGCCTGCCCCCTCCGCCTCCGACGACGCACGGGCGGCGGCCATCGCCGAGGCCGCGCGCAAGGTGGCCACCGCGCGCCTGGCGACGTTGAAGATCCCCTCGGTCGCGCGTGTCGACGGGCGCAAGCTCCGCGTCGGGCTCCCTGCCGGGGACGCCGCGGCGCGGGTCGCCGACGCCAAGGCGGTGCTCTCTCTGGTCGGGATGCTGGAGCTGCGCGAGGTCCTGGATGCCCAGTTCCTCAAGGAGCTGGGCAAGGGCCTCGGCGAGGAGGGACCGGTGAAGGTCACCCGCGAGGCCTGGAACGACATGAACGGCGCGCCGCGCGGCTGCTTCATGGTCGAGGCCGTGGACGAGACCAGCGCCCGCGCCGCCTTCGCCCGGGACCGCTTCCCCGCGGGCGCGGAGCTGATGGCCCAGGCCAGCGCGCCGGGCGAGCGGCTGGTGCTCCTCGCGGTCGGGGCGCCGGTGCTGACCCACGAGGCCATCCTCTCGGCCCGGCCGATCAAGGACCCTGTCTCTACTCCGGCCACGAACCTCAAGCTCGGCCCCGAGGGGACGCGGAAGCTCGCGGAGCTGACCACGCGCATCAAGGGGAAGAAGCTGGCCATCGTCCTCGACGGGAAGGTCACCTCGGCGCCGGTCATGCTCCAGCCCATCGAGAACGGGGAGCTGCCCCTCCCGCAGCCCGACGTGGGCGATCGCAAGAGCCGCGAGCGCGCCGCCGACATCCTCGCCGCCGCGCTCTCGTCCGGGCCGCTTCCGGGCGCGATGCGGCTGGACGAGGAGCGCCAGGTGGCCAAGGCCCGTTGAAGACGAAGGACCGTTCAGGACGGAGACTGCACATGAAGGCGTTGAGATACTCGTTGGCGGCGGTGGCCCTGCTGCTCGCCGCCTGTTCCACCGACCCTGCCGACCCGGCTCCGGCC
>CAZAIE010000836.1:0-3866 GCA_964485035.1 uncultured Myxococcaceae bacterium
ACGCCACGCCAACGGCGGTTCGGCGGATCACGGCCGGGCGACCAGCTCCACGCGGCGGTTCTTCGCGCGGCCCTCCTCGGAGGCGTTCGCGGCAACCGGCGCGTAGGGCCCGGCACCGTACGAGCCGAGCCGCGTGGCGGCGATGCCGTGCTTCTCGACCAGCGTCTTCACCACCGCCGCCGCGCGCGCGTTGGAGAGCGCGAGGTTCGACTCGGGGCTGCCGACGTAGTCGGTGTGGCCCACCACCCAGACCTTCAGCGAGGCCTCCTGCTGCAGCAGCTTGGCGATCTCCGCAAGCGACGGCTCGGACTCGGGCTTGATCTCCGACTTGCCGGTGTCGAAGAGGATGCCGGGGACCTCGACGTGGCCTGAGCCGGCGAGTCCGGAGCCCAGCGCCGCGGCGTTCGCCCGGACGTCCTGCTGCATCGCCTGCTTCTCGACGATGACGACGTCGTAGTCGGTGGCCATCCCCATGTGGACCCAGGCCCACAGCTCCTTGCCCTCCTTGACCAGGCGCAGGGTCGCGACGTTGCCCCTCGGGGCCTCGTAGAGCGTCTCGCCGCCCGCGGCCTTCGCTGCGTTGACATAGTTGCGGATCACCTGGAGCGCGCTCGGTGGGGTCCCGGTGCCCTTGTCGAAGGTGTAGCGGTACTTCGCGAAGGCGCCTTCGACGGCGGTCTTCTCGCCCTTTGCGACCGGGAACTCGTAGCGGGAGAACTGCAGCTGCTGGCAGCGGCTCGCGCTGGGGAGGAAGAAGCCGGGCATGCGGGTGAAGACCGCCGGGTCCTTGCACGACTCGTGGTCGGAGAGCGGCTTGGCGCCCAGGGAGGAGAGGGGGAGCGACAGCGCGAGGACTGCGGTCAGGGAACTCAGTGTCTTGGGGTTCATGCGTTCTCCCGCGAGGTGGGGCGGAAGGAATGGACCAGACGTGCGGTGCAGGCAAGCCGACAAGTGGCCGATGGCGGCCTGTTCGCGCTACCCCCGCTCCGGCAGCTCGAGCGCGTAGCAGCGATCGCGGACGAGCCACGCACCGAGCCGGACGACGAGTCCAGTCCCCCTGCCGTCGACTCGCCAGTTCCATTCCAGGAGCTTGCGGCCGAAGGCGGCGTGGGTCTGCGCCGTCATGCGTCTCGCCCCGAGCGCGAGCGCCAGGGTGCGCGCAGCGTCGAGCAGCAGCAGCGTCGTCTGTGGGGTCGACCGCTCCCGTGCCCGCGCCAGCTCACGCAGCCGGAAGACCCGGGTGTGAGGGGCGTACTCCCAGGACAGGCCGGCGACGAAGCGCAGGGGGTCGGGGTGCAGGCTGAACGCGCGCACGGTCAGGAAGAGGTCGCGCAGGGCGGCCGGCGAGAGGGCGCGCTGGAGTTCCTTCACCGGGCTACGGGCCACGAGCTCGAAGGTCTTCTCCCGTACCCCCGTCCAGACCTCGTGGTGCTGTCCGCCGTGGTCGTCGATGAAGAGGAGCCCGTTGCGTCCGCCGAGGGCGGCGGCCAGCCGGGCCCCTGCCGGTCCGCTGGCGAGATGCACCTGGCCCCGAGCGAGTCTGGAGAGCAGGCCCTGCTCCGAGCGGGGTCCAGCGGTGTCCATGGCCTCGGCCTCCGGGAGCCACCGGCGTTTCGTGGGCGAACGGCGCGAACGCAGCCGATGGTAGCTCGACCTGCCTGGTCTGGAACCAGGGCAGGGTGGAGCCCGTCACCGATGCGAGGAGCAGGAATGGACCCGAGCCAGCCCACCGGGTCGCGTTGTCCACGGCTACAATGCCGCGACTTCACGCACCGGGAGCGGCATGGGCTGGTCGACGAAACACCACGGCAGGTTGCCTCCGGGCGTCTTCCCCGGTCCACGCGACTCGGAGGCGGGGCCGGGCATCGGACACCTGCTCGAGACCGAGGAGCCGCCCGAGCCCTGGCCGGTGACCATCGACCGGCTGGGCTGGAACCGCTGCATCGGCGCCTCGGGGCCGGGCGTGCTGGTCACGGTGGAGCTCTTGCCGGCGCTCGCCGTCCCTCCGGGCGCCGAGGTGCAGCTCTGGCTGCAGTACGACGAGGAGCGCTACGCGGAGGGCGTCTTCGAGGAGTACAGCGACGCGGACGGCGATCTCTGCGCGGTGGGCCAGGTGCTCGACCGCGACCGGCTGGTGGCCCGCGGCATGGTCTACCTGCCCTGGGCCGCGGCGCCTGGGATCAAGGGCGATTGCCTCTGCCAGATCTCGGTGGTGAGCGGCGAGGAGATCCTCTCCAACGAGTGGTTCGAGGTGACGCTCCCGGGACCGGCCACGCGGGAGGTCCACAGCGCCGTGGGCGCGCTGGCCTACGTCGCCGCGGCGATGTTCGGCGCCCGCGAGCCTGCCCCTGCCGAGCTGGAGACGGCCATCGGTGAGCTGGGGGAGATCTTCGGGCTGGACGAGCTGGGCCTGGAGCTGGCCCGCGGGCTGCTGGAGCGCGCGGTGCGACTGAAGCCGCCGTTCGAGAAGGCGCTGAAGCTGGTCCTCGACGAGATCGAGCCGGAGAACCACCGCGAGGTGCTGCGCTTCGCCGGGCTGGTCTCGCGCGTGCGCGGCCGGGCGGCGCGCGAGGACGAGCCGTTCATCCAGCGGCTGGCGGTGGCCATGGGCGTCGCCGACTCTGCGCCTGCGCCCGCCTCCGCGGACGAGGACCCGGTGGACAAGGCCTTCCGCGTCCTGGAGCTGGAGCCGGACGCTGGCCTCGACGCCGTGCGCGCGGCCTATCGGCGGCTCGCCAGCGACTACCACCCGGACAAGGTGGAGACGCTCGCGGTGGGCTTCCGCGAGTACGCCACGGCGCGGATGCAGCAGCTCAACGAGGCCTACGCGCTGCTCAAGAAGCACCTGGGCGGGTGAGGGTGGGTTCTGAGTGGGTGGACGTGGACTGGGTGGACCGGGTCGACTGGGTCGACTGGGTGGACTGGGTCGACGCGATTCGCTCACTGCTTACTGCAGGCACGCCAGCCGATAGGTCACGGTGACGATGGCTCCGGGCTCGGGGGCTGAGAGCGGGTCGAACTCGAGGCGGTTCGTCGGCGTGGAGTACTGCCAGCGCGTCTCGCCGTAGGGGCCCTTCGCCGGGAAGTCGACGCCGTCCACGGTCACCGTGAGCGGGTAGGCGGGGTCGGCCTGGTCCTGCAGCACCAGTTGCAGCGGCCAGGCCTGCGCCCGCTCGGCGATGCGGTCCAGGGACTTGCCCCAGTCCTCACAGACGTCGGCCCAGGCCCCGCCGGTCGCGTTCACTGCCTGCTCCAGGCGATCGCCGGGCTGCACGGTGGCTTCGGGGGTGCACTGTGCGGTCCGCGCCCCCAGCGGCGCGATGCCGTGGACCACCACGTCGTGGGCCCGACGCTCGCCCTTCACCGCACGCAGCGCCGCGAGCCGCTCCGCCACCGGGACCGTGTCCGCGTCCACCGCGTCGGAGACGACCACCACGTCCAGCACCGCCTCTTCGCGCAGGAAGCCGGCGCTGCAGGTGCCCAGGTTCGGCTCGGTGAGCGCGAGCACCGCCGGGAGGAGCAGCGACTCTTCCTCGTTCCCGGTGCCGCCGACCTTGGCGTTGGCGAGCAGGGTCGCGCGCGCGGACGGCGTCTCCGGGGCGATCACCCGCGTGGCCCCGCTCGTGGTGGGGACGAGGCAGCCGTTCTCGTTCGGGGCCCCGCCGTCGGAGCGGCCACCGTGCACCACGTCCACGCTGGTGGTGGTCACCGCCAGCCGGAAGTCGATGGCCTGCGCCAGCAGCGAGTCGAAGACCCGGCTCAGGTGGGTGGCCACGGCGGCCTGCTTCTCGGGCATGGAGCTGGAGTCGTCGAGGACGAAGAGGACGTCCACCTTCGCCGTGGACTGCAGGGTGAAGGTCTCGGTG
>CAZAIE010000837.1:0-3863 GCA_964485035.1 uncultured Myxococcaceae bacterium
GGCCCGACTCCGCCCCCACGAAGATCCCCAGCGTCCGCTTTCGCGGGACGTCTGCCTGCGCCCAGGCTTCCCGCGCGGCGCGCTGAGCCATGGGGACGCGGCGGTCGAGGTTGTCGAGAGGCTCGATCACCGCGGAGGCGGCGGTGCAGGGGAAGCCGCGGACGTCGAAGTGCTCGACGGGGCGGATGGACGTCCGGCCGGCGGCGAGGGCGCGGCAGGTCTCGGGCCAGGTCGCGCCGAGCGGGGTGAACGCGCCGACCCCGCGGACGACCACCCGGCGGCGGATCATTCGCTCGCGCCCGTGAGGAGGATCTTCAGGTACTCGGCGCGGCTCTCGAGCAGCTTGCGGTTCTTCACGTCCACGAACGCGAAGGTGATGAGCGCCTCGGCGACCTTCTTCCCGTCCACGCGGGCGACGCCCTTCACCTGCCCGGCATTGTCCGAGACCGCGACCGTGCGCGTCTCCAGCTCCAGCTTGTCCCCGGGGCGCACCGGGTTGCGGAACTTGGCCTTGTCGATCATGGTCAACAGCGCCGAGACCGTGGGCTGCCCGCGCTCGCGCATGGTGGCCTCGAGCAGCGTGCCCCCCAGCTGCGAGAGCCCCTCGAGGATCAGCGCGCCGGGCATCACCGGGATGCCGGGGAAGTGGTCCACGAAGAAGTCGTCCGAGAGCGACACGCACTTCACCCCCGTCGCGAGCTCGGGGGGCTTGAGCGCCGTGATGCGGTCGAGCAGGACGTAGCGCATCCGCGCCTCAGGGCTTGCGGGGCGTGAACTTCGGCGAGCGCAGGCTGATCTGCGTGACCTCGTCGCCCGACTCGTCGGCGATCTCGGTGATGCGCGTGTCCGCCTTGCGCAGGCGCCGGCACAGCTCCCTGTTGATGTTCTGCAGGACCATCACGTAGGCCTTCACGTCCTCCCGGTAGAGCCGGTAGAGGTCCATGTTGGTCAGCTCGTAGAGCACCGAGTCCATCGACACCTGCGCCGAGTACGGGCGCGGCTGCATCTCGATGAGGGTGGTCTCGCCGAAGAAGTCGCCGGGGTGCAGGCGGAACAGCTTCACCTGGTGGCCGGAGTCTCCAGCGCGGCACATCACGATCTCCCCGGAGGCGATGACGTACATCGAGCGTCCGGTGTCGCCCTCGAGGAAGACCTTCGCCCCCGTCTTGAAGCGGCGCTCCTGCAGCATGTGGATGATCCGCTCCAGCGCGCTGTCCTCCAGGCCGCCGAAGAAGGGCGTGCGGGTGAGGAAGTTCTTGAGCGTCTCGGGGGTGCTGGTCATGGAGTCGTCCGCGGTGTCGCCAGGAGCCAGACGGATTAGCACAACCTCGTGCTTTCGCCAGCCCGTCACCGGCCGAGCACGACGGTCGCGTTCTGCCCTCCGAAGCCGAAGGAGTTCGAGAGCACGGCGGTGGCCGGCTGCGCGAGCCGCAAGGGCGCGGTGAGCACCGAGAGGCCGCACTCGGGGTCGGGCTCGCGGTAGTGCGCGGTGCCGGGGAGCACTCCCCGCCCGAGGGCAAGCAGGCACGCCGCCAGCTCGATGGCGCCGCTCGCCGCCATGAGGTGGCCGACGGCTCCCTTGATGGAGCTGACCGGGACCTGCGAGCCCCAGGCCCCCAGCGCGGAGCGGATGGCCCGCGCCTCGGCGGCGTCGTTGAGCGGCGTCCCCGTCCCGTGCGCGTTGACGTAGCCCACCTGCCGTGGCTCGAGCCCGGACCGGCGCAGCGCCTGCTCCATGGCCCGCCTCGCCGGCTCGCCGTCGGGACGAGGTGCGGTGAGGCGCCAGCCGTCCTGGGTGCTGCCCCAGCCGAGCACCCTCGCGAGCACCGGGGTCCCGCGAGCAGCCGCGTGGGCCTCGGACTCGAGGACGAACATCGCAGCGCCTTCGCCCATCACGGTTCCGTCGCGGCGCCGGTCGAACGGGCGGCAGGCGTCGGGCGCGTTGCGCGGGGAGGGGGCGCCGAGGCGGGTGATGCCCCCCAGCCCGAAGGGCTCCACCATCGAGTCGGCGGCGCCGCACAGCACGACCTGTGCGTCCCCTCGCTCGATGCGCGCGGCCCCGTGGGCGACGGCCAGCGTTCCCCCGGCGCAAGCTGACGCGTGCAGTGCCACCTCGCCCTCGAGTCCGAGGTGCTCGCGCACGAGGCGCGCGGTGAGGTCGAAGGGCGCGCGCAGCCGGACTCGAGGGAGCGCGGCCGTGGGCTCGCGGGACCAGTCGAAGCCGCGACCGTCGAAGAGGACGGCCAGGTCTTCGAAGAAGGCATGCTCCATGCCCAGCGCGAGCGAGAGCGAGGCAGGCGCTCCCCGAACGCGACCCGCAGAGCGCCACGCTTCGAGCGCAGCCAGCAGCCCGAAGGCGACCTTGCGGTCCCTGAAGAAGCCGTCCCGGGCCCACGCGGCGATCGCCTCGCTCGACCCTGCGTGGCGGGCCATCCACGCCGCATCGATGGTCGCCACCGGCACCTCGCCGGCGACGAACGAGGGCAGCGCGCTCGCGTCGAAGCTCTCGATGGGGCGGATGGCCGAGTCGCCGCGCTCGAGGCCGTCGAAGAAGGCCTGCGCGCCCACGCCGAACGCCGAGACCACGCCCACCCCGGTGATCACCGCGTGGCTCATCGCTGCTCCCCGCGGGCGAGGCGCACCGCTGCCGTCACCTCGTCCACGCCCCGCACCAGGACGACTGCCCGCCGAGCGGAGCCGAGGGCATCGACCGCAGCCGCGCAGGCGAGGGCCGGCCCAGCGGCGAGCGGATCGGCGAGCGAGGTCGAGAGGTCCAGCACCTGCGCCTGCGCGGGGACGAGGTCGCGCAAGGCCTCGCGCGCGGGCGGGCCCCACGGCGCGAGGATCGCGAGGTCGGCTCCGTCCGTCAGGGCCGCGAGGTCTCCGGGCTGGACCGAGGCTCCCTCGAGCCAGGCGAGCGGCCGCTCAGCATCCGCCGCCAGCGCGAGCACCGCAGCGCCCTCTCCCGGTGTCCAGCCGCGAGCGAGCCGGCCCTCCAGCGAGAGCTCGACGAAGGTCGCCAGGTGGAGCGCGGAGTCGGCGCCTCCCCAGAGCGTCCGGGAGCACTCGCCTTCCTTCAGCGCCCAGCAGGCCTCCACGAGCGCGGTCACGGTGCCAGCGCCGCGGGAGTAGAACGCCCGGTTCGGGCCGCCGAGTCCGGCGAGGATGGAGCCGTGGCAGAGCACGAAGTTGCCCAGGAGGTGGAACGCGAGCAGGGGGTGGGCCGCCGCGAGGCCCTCCTTGCAGAACCTCGGCCAGTCGATGGTCGCCTCCGGGCCCTGGCCGCGGACGCTCGCGCGCAGGATGGCCGCCAGCTCCTCCATCGGCCCGCCCGAGCTGCCCACGCCCAGGAAGCAGCCGATCTCCTCGCGTCCGGTGGTCCAACCGGCGTCGTCCAGCGCGTCCCGCATCGCGAGAGCAGCCAGGTGGGCGGCTCGCGACATCAGCCGACGGGTCTTGGCGTCGCCCACCTCGCGCGCCGGCGGAATCGCGGCGACCTCCGAGGCGAGCGTCGCGGGGTGCGAGCTTGCGAGCTGTCGCGAGGGCGCGGGGCGGAGCGTGCCCGAAGCGAGGGCCTGAGCCAGTCCGCGCCAGTCAAGACCGTGGGCGCTGACGGCCGAGAGTCCGACGATCGCTGCGCGGGGGGCGGGGCTCATCGCGAGCGCGTCTATAGCATCGAAGGCGAGTCCCGGAGCAGGGCGGGTTTGACGCTCCCCGAGCGCGCTGGGCATGATTCGCCGCTCTCGACGGCGCTCCCGGAGGTGGTGATGACGACGTGTTCGCGCAGCAACCCGCGTGGGCTGGGGCGCTGAGATGGGCCTCGTCGACGGCAGGGTGGCTCTGGTCACGGGTGGCTCGCGAGG
>CAZAIE010000838.1:0-3862 GCA_964485035.1 uncultured Myxococcaceae bacterium
TCGCTGCCCTCGACCGAGCCGTTGCCGCACACCGCGACGATGCCCACCACCGCCGATAGCGCGACGGTGCGGGTGATGAGCAGCGGGCTGGTGATGGGGACGTTGAGCGCGCCGCTGTAGGTGTTGGCCGTGGGCGAGGACACGCTCACGGTCACCTGGCACGCGGCGCCGTTGGCCTGGGTGGTGCCGGAGCAGCCGTCGGCGCTCTTGCTGAAGGGCGTGAGCGTGGACAGCGTGCCGAAGGTGATGGGGTTGCCGCTGTTGTTGGTGACGGTGACGACCCGGGACGCGGTGGCGCTCGGGGCGACGGTGCCGAAGTCCACGCTCGACGGCGAGATGGCCACGTTGACGTTGACGACGGAGAGGGTGGTGGTCGCGGTTCCGGTGGCGCCACCGCTGGCGGTGAGGGTCACGCCGCTCGAGCCGGTCGCGCCGGCGGGGACGTTGACGGAGACGTTCACGGTCACCGTCGTGCTGCCCGGGACGGTGAGCGAGGTGCCGCCGGCCACCGAGGTGGTCCACCCGGCGCTCGACGAGGAGGCAAGCGTCAGGCTCATCGAGGTGGTCCCCAGGTTCTGGACGGTGAACGGCAGCGTCACCGTGGCGTCGGGCACGACGTTCTGGCCAGAGGGAGCAACCATCTGCAGCGCGCCACCAGGCGTCCAGATCTCCACGGCCTGGATGGTCCAGCTCTGGCCCGGGGCGAGCGAGGCGCGGTCCCACTGCAGGTAGTAGCCGGCGTCGTGATAGGCGGCGGTGACGGTGTTGGGCAGGTCGGTTCGGGCCGTGGCGTACCCGCTCACGGTGGAGTAGTGCCCTTCCGCGTAGCGGTTGGCCGGGGTCGCCGGGTTCGCGTAGAAGCCCATGATTCCCCAGTCCGCGTAGGCGTTGTTGCGGATGTAGACCATGGTCTTGGTCGGGTCGAAGAAGCCGGAGGCCGAGTCGTCGCCGCCGAAGGCCGTGTCGCCGCCGTGGTAGAAGCGCGCGCCCGAGAACGTGGTGGTGGCCGAGGAGGGATTGGAGATCGTCCACTCCTTGGTCACGAAGCGGTCCCCGGTCATGTGGGTGAACCGCTGCGTCATGGTGACGCCGGTCGTGCCCACGTTCACCACGGTGACCATCTGCTTGCCGCCCGCGATGTCGACCATGGTGTTGCTGCTGGCGGTCATGCCGGACAGGCCATAGCCCGAGCCGTTGCCGGCCCAGGTCCCACCGTTGTTCAGCCAGAGGATGCTGCCCCAGCTCGTCGAGGTGGTGCTGCAGCAGTACTGGTAGACGTATGGGTCGGCAGGCAGCGCGTGCGTCGAGGATTTGACGTTGATCGAGTAGCTCGCCGTATCCCTGACGATCATCTGGACGAGATCGCCGTTGTAGGTCTGCTGGGCTGCCCTTGCGTCGGCCCCTCCCAGGGCTACCGCCAGCGTCGTGACCACTCCGGCCAGCCTCGCAAACCGTCGCTGCATGGACGCTCTCCTTCGTCGCCGGGCCGGACGCCCGGAGGACTCTTCGGTGCCTGAGAGGGTTCCGCCCCTGTGCCCACAGCCCAGGGCCCCCCCACTCGGATTGGCCGCCAAGCAGAGCAAGCACCGAGCCAGCGAATAACCCGAGTGGGATCAAGGGGTGGCCGCGGGTCAGCCCTGACCGGCTGGGGTCGGTCAGCCCCGTGGATTGCACGGTTGCATTCGGCTTCGCCGAACCATTTGTTCAAGAAATCCGAACCGAAGCGGCCTGAATTCGGTGGGTTTCCGGCGGGCTGGGGCAGCGTGTAGCGCGCAGCGCATACCCAAGTCCAGTCCCCGAAGAATCGTCGCGGCTCGGGAGAAGGGACGAAATTCGGCTTGGGGCCGACCTTCCGTCCCCATACGTTTGGGACGTCGCACGGAATCGAGGTGGAAATGGAGCTGCTGGTCCTCTGTCTCGCGCTCGCCTTGCTGCTGGCCCTCAACGGCTTCTTCGTCCTCGGCGAGTTCGCAGTCGTGAAGATCCGCCCGACCCGGGTCGCCGAGCTGATCGCGAAGGGAGACGAGCGGGCCAAGGTCCTGGCGGACATCCAGCACCACCTCGACGACTACCTGAGCGTCTGCCAGGTGGGCATCACCCTCGCCAGCGTGGCGCTGGGCATGGTGGGCACCCGGGCAACCGAGGTGCTGCTGGGCGAGGGCGAGCAGGGGTGGCTGCGCTACGCGCTGGCCATCGCCTTCTCGTACACCGTGGTGTCCGGGTCCCACATCGTGGTGGGCGAGCTGGTGCCCAAGTCCGTCGCCATCCGCATCACCGACGCCGCGGCGCTGCGGGTCGCGCGCCCGCTGCACTTCTTCCGATGGCTGTTCACCCCCGTGCTCTGGGCGCTCACCGCCCTCGCCAACCTGCTGCTGCGGCTCCTGGGGATGGGACGCGAGGTGGGCGAGGAGACGCAGAGCGAGCAGGAGCTGCGCATCATCCTCGAGCGCTCGCAGGGGCGGGGGCTGCTCTCGTTCCGGCGGCTGCTGCTCATGGAGAACGTCTTCGACTTCGGCGGCCTGACGGTGAAGGACGCGATGCGGCCCCGGTCCTCCGTGCGCACCCTGTCCTCCGGCACGCCCTGCCCGGAGAGCTTGGAGCAGATGCGCGCCGGGCGCTTCACCCGCTACCCGCTGCTCGGGGACGACCCGGAGCGGCCGCTCGGCTACGTCCACGTCAAGGACCTGTTCCTGCGCAAGGAGCCGCCGGCCGACCTCCGGGGGCTGGCCCGACCGCTGCTGACCACGCACGAGACGACCTCGTTGGAGTCCGCCTTCGCCGAGATGCAGCGCCGCCGCGCGCACGCTGCGGTGGTGCGCAACGCCGAGGGCCGCTGGACCGGCTTCATCACCTTCGAGGACGTCATCGAGGAGCTCCTGGGCACCATCCGCGACGAGTTCGAGGAGGACGAGCCCATCCGCCTGGCCGAGGCGCTCACCGTGGAGCGCGTGCGCCTGGGGATCGAGGCGGGCTCGGCGCTGGAGGCGGTGCGGCTGGGGCTCGCGCAGCTCCCGCCCCAGGCCCTGCCCCTGCCCGCAGCAGAGATCGTCGCGGCCATCGCCTCGCGCGAGCGGCAGATGGACACCTACCTGGGCCAGGGCGTGGGCATCCCCCACGCGCGCATCCCCGGCCTCCCGCGTCCCTTCGTGATGCTGCTGCGGTCGGAGCAGGGCATCCCCTGCGCCACCGCCGAGGAGAAGGTCCACCTGCTCTTCGTGCTGCTCACGCCGGCCGGCCAGGCCCGCGCCCACCAGCGCCTGCTCTCGGTCATCGCCACGCTGCTGCACGAGAGTGAGTACGTGCGCGACCGGCTGCTCCTGGGCGCGACCCCGGAGGCGGTGTTCGAGGCCATCCGCACGGGCGAGCAGGCGGTCCTGGACTGACCCGTCGCGCTCGCCCCGGTGGCGCGGCCGGAGTAGCTTCCCGTGTCCGAACCGGAGACCACCATGAGCCCAGCCGCCGCGATCCTCGCCGTCCTCCTCACCGCCGAGCCGGTCGCCCCGGCCGTCCAGCAGGCCGTCGAGGCGCGGCTCGCCCGCCAGGCGGTGGAGATGGTGCCCGGCTCGCTCGAGCGCGCGGTGGGACCGGCCTGTGAGCCCTACCGCCTGTTCACCTTCGAGGAGCCCCGAGGCCGCACCCGGCGCGGGGTGGCGGTCTCGGACCAGGGCGAAGTGGCGACCTTCGGCGATCCCTCGTCCCTGGGGCGCTTCCTCGTCGCGAGCCGGCTCTTCGAGCGTGGAGCCGGCGAGGTGCTGGAGGCCTGGAGGTTCTTGGCGCAGGCAGGGCCTTTGCTGGACTCCGCGGCCATCGCGGCGCTGCCTGCCGAAGAGCGGGCGGCGGTGTTCCCGGCGCGGGCCGAGGC
>CAZAIE010000839.1:0-3856 GCA_964485035.1 uncultured Myxococcaceae bacterium
CTCCATGACCTCGCTCGCCGCCCTGCTGGACTCGCCGTTCACCTCCTACATCTATTCGTACCCGCACAAGACGTCGTACCGGCCGTTCGCGCCGCCGCTGGGGCTCGACGCGCTGTGGGCCACGGAGAAGAAGGACGCGCTCTCGCTCTACGTGCACGTGCCGTTCTGCGAGGCCCGCTGCGGCTACTGCAACCTCTTCTCCACCATCCGGCCGCCTGCGGACCTGGTGGAGGCCTACGTCTCCACAGTGGAGCGCCAGGCGCGCACGGTGAAGCAGGCGCTGGGGACGAGCGGCTTCTCGCGCTTCGCCATCGGCGGCGGGACCCCGACGTGGCTGCCGGCGCCGCTGCTCGAGCGGGTGCTCGACGTCGCCGAGGGGACGCTGGGCGCAGACCTCCCGGCCATCCCCACCTCGGTGGAGGTCTCGCCCGCGACCAGCGACGCGGAGCGGCTGGGGCTCCTGCGGCGCCGTGGCATCCGGCGGGTCTCGATTGGCGTGCAGAGCTTCTTGGAGAACGAGGTCGCGGCGGTCTTCCGGCCGCAGAGCGTGTTCGACGCGGACCGGGCGATCGGCGCCATCCGGGACCAGGGCTTCCCGGTGCTGAACGTGGACCTCATCTACGGGCTGCCGGGCCAGACCGTTGCGAGCTGGGAGGCGTCGCTTGCGCACGCGCTGCAGTTCGCGCCCGAGGAGCTCTACCTCTACCCCCTCTACGTGAGGCCGCTGACGGGGCTGGGCCGGTCGGAGCGGCAGTGGGCCGACGTACGGCTGGAGCTGTACCGGCAGGGACGGGACTTCCTGCTCGCGCGCGGCTACCGGCAGGTGTCGATGCGGATGTTCCGCCTGGCGCGGCTGGGGCCCGAGGCCGGGCCGGTGTACCGCTGCCAGGAGGACGGGATGGTGGGCCTGGGCACGGGCGCGCGCTCCTACACGCGCGACGTGCACTACGCGACGCCCTATGCCGTCGGCCGGGACGGGGTGCTGGAGGTCATCCGGAGGTGGGTGGGCAGCACCGACGAGGAGCTCGCCACCGCGCGCCACGGCATCCGGCTCGGAGCCGAGGACCAGCGGCGCCGCTACGCCATCCTCTCGCTGCTCGCCGACGGGCTGGACTTCGAGGACTACCGGGCCCGGTTCGGGACCGAGGCGATGGCGGACATGCCCGAGCTCGCGGATCTCGTTACGCTGGGACTGGGCGTGTCGTCAGACGGACGGCTGGTGCTGGACGCGACGGGGGTGGAGCGGTCCGACGCGATCGGTCCGTGGCTGTGCTCGGCGCGGGTACGGGAGCTGATGGACACCTGGGAGCGGCACTGATGGATGTCACGCTGCTGTATCGGGGGCCGCTGAAGAGCTGCAACTACGGCTGCGGCTACTGCCCGTTCGCCAAGCACCCGGCGACGCGCGAGGAGGAGGCCGCGGACCGCGCGGGCCTTCAGCGCTTCGTGGGCTGGTGCCGGAACCGTCCGCCCGGCGACCGGCTGTCGGTCTTCTTCGTCCCGTACGGAGAGGTGCTGGTCCACGGCTGGTACACCGAGGCGATGGTGGAGTTGGCCTCGATGCCGCACGTGGCCAGGGTGGCCGCGCAGACGAACCTCTCGGGTCCGCTGGAGTGGCTGGAGGACTGCCCGCCGGGGAAGGTGGGCCTCTGGGCGACGTACCACCCCGAGTGGTGCCCGCGGGACCAGTTCCGGCAGGCGGTGTTCGAGGCGCGGGTGCGAGGCGCGCGGATCAGCGTGGGCATGGTCGGGCTGCGCATGCTCAAGGACGAGATCGTCGCGCTGCGCGGCGAGCTGCCTCCGGAGATCTACCTGTGGATCAACGCGGTGAAGAACCCGTGGGGCCCGCGCCACGACCACCCGCCGGAGCGCTACACCCCGCAGGAGTTGGCGCTGTTCGAGTCCATCGACCCGTACTTCCGCCACAACCTCCACGAGCACGCGAGCCTCGACAAGCCCTGCCGCTGCGGCCAGGGCGTGGTCACCGTGGACGGCGCTGGGGTGGTGCGGCGCTGCCCGTACGTGAGCGAACCCATCGGGCACCTCGACGACCTCGAGGCCGCGCTCGCGGCGAGGCCCTGCCCGAACCTCACGTGCGGCTGCTACATCGGCTACGTGCACATGCCGGAGCTCGGGCTCTATGAGGTCTACGGCGACGGGGTGCTGGAGCGCATTCCCAAGGAGTGGCCGAGGCGCTGAATGAATCGGCGGCCTGCCATCCTCGGGTCCTCCATCCCCGCGTCCTCTTGCACGGACTCCGCTCAGGGAGCGGCATTGGGCCAATGGCCGGTCCCTCCCAGCCAGCCAGGAGCCACCGAGAGCCCGCTCAGAGACTGCTGACGAACGCCGCCTCGAGCTCCTTCCCGAGCCCGAAGTGATCCCAGGCAGAGACCTCGTCGGCGATCCGCGGGTCGTCGCACTGCGGGCGGTGCTCGCCGCCGGCCTTCCCGGCGAGGCACTCCTGGAGCAGGTCGTTGGCCGGGTCGTCGCAGACGATTCGGGTGGCGGCGTGCTTGGCCAGCTCGGCCTCGAGCCCCGCGAGCAGCTGGTCCGCCTGCTGGACTTTGGGCGCGAGTTCGGCGACGCGCGCCTTCGCCTCCTTGGCGGGCTTGCCCTTCTTCTTCGCCTGCGCCTGGGCCGCCGCGAGCTCCTCGGCCAGCGGCTGCCGCGCGCCCCCGGTGACGCAGTAGAGCGCCGAGAGCACGGGGACTCGCACCTGCGCAGGCTGGTCGCGCAGCAGCGCCTGCATCCGCGCGTCGTCCTGTGCGAGGCGCTCGGCCTCCTGCGCCAGCCGCTCCTCGGCCGCGAACCGGCGGATCTGGTGGGCCGGACGGGTCGCGGCGAGCGCCAGCCGCTCGTCCTTCTCCGCCTTCACCCGCGCCTCGCACTCCGCAGCGGCCCGGTCCGCCTCGTCCCGGTTACGCTCCGCGACCGTCAGATCGTCCTTGAGCCGCACCGCCGCCGGGTCGCCCTCACCCGTGCGCTGGCGGACCTCGTCGAGCGAGGCACGGGCACGGCGGGCCGCGTCCTCTGCTTCACCGCGCCGGAGCCGGTCTGCCCCGCAGGCGAACTTGGGGTTCAGGGACATCGGCAGCGGCGGCTCCTCCACCTTCGGGGCCTCGACGGGAACGGGCTTCGCGCTGGCGCAGGCGGCGAGGGCCAGCAGGAGAGAGGGGAGCAACTGGTGGGAGTGGGAGCGCATGCTTGGAGTCCGGGCAACGGGTGGTGGCGCGCAGTGTAGGACAAGCGCAGGAGGTTCAACGAGCCGCATCGGGCCGCCGCGCATGTCATCGCCGCAGCCGATGACACTCATCACTCGTCATCGATGGCCGGACCTGAGCCTCTCGGGTACCGTGCCCGGTCCTCGTTCGTCCCAGCCGCCGAGCGCTGGGCAGGTCTCCCGATGCGTCCCGTCGTCTGCCAGCACTTCGACTCCGACCCCGTCGCCGCCCGCTGCGCCTGGCGCGGCGAGCGCCTCTTCGTCGCCGCCGCAGAGGCCGACGGCGCCCTGCGCCACTGGGACGCCGCCTCGGGAATCGAGCGCGGCCACGTGCCGACCGGCCACCGCGGCACGCTCACCGCGCTCGCGACCGCCTGCATCGACGGCCGGCCCATCGCCCTGACCGGCGGCGAGGACGGCACCGTCCGCTCCTGGGACCTGCTGGAGGGCGAGTCGCTCGGCCGGCCTCTCGCGCCCTGCATCGATGGCGAGGAGAACGGCTTCTCCATCCGCAGCCTGGCCATCGACCTCGTCGGTGGCCACGCGCTGGCGCGCCTCACCGCCGCCACCTCGACCACCTGCGACGGCCACGACCGGATCGTCGACACCGCGGCCCGCGCGACCGTGCGCGAGCGC
>CAZAIE010000840.1:0-3855 GCA_964485035.1 uncultured Myxococcaceae bacterium
CCCCCACGCCCCCGACGCCCCTCAGTTGCGACGCCGCCGGCGCCAGGCCAGCAGCGCCAGGAGCGCCGCGGCCGGTGCGACGATCCCCGCGCCCTGACCACACCCGCAGCCGCCCAGGTCGTAGCTCACGACCCTCGCCGGCCCGCCATCCTGACCTGGGATGCCAACGTCGCCGACCCCTCCATCCACCGGCCCACCCGCGTCACCAGCCGCATCCGGCTCCGACGCATCCGGGGTCCCGGCGTCCGCGCCCTGGCACCCCGGGAACTCGTCGGTCTCGCCGTTGCAGTCGTTGTCCAGACCGTCGCAGAGGGTCTCCGAGCCCTCGAAGTCCTGCGAGTGCGCGAGATAGTCGGCGCTGTTGCACGCCCGGAGCTTGCCGGCCGCGCACACCTGCCTGGCCCCGGAGCAGACCCCGAGCTGGATGGCGCAGAGCGGGATCTGCTCGGGGTCGTCGTCCACCCCGCCGCTGCAGTCGTTGTCCTTCCCGTCGCAGACGTCGGCGGACTTCACCTGACACACCCTCGCGCCAAAGGGACCACAGCAGCTCTCGCCGGCGGGGCAGTTGGTGTCGCTCACGCACCCGGGCTGGCAGCGCTCCGCGACGCAGGCCTGGCCGGCCGGGCAGTCCGCGACCGGGTCGGTGCAGCCGCAGGCGCGGCTCGCGAGGCACCGGCGCCCAGACGCCGCGACGAGGCAGTCGGCGTTGTCGCAGCACGCGCCGGTGGCGATGCAGCTCCCCGCGCACTCCTTCTGATCCGCCGGGCAGAGGCAGTTGCCCGACTGGCACACCTTGGGGTCCGCGCAGGCGGGCCCAGCGCCGCAGCGGCAGGCCCCCGCGGTGCAGGTGTCGCTCGTCCCGGTGCAGTCCACCGGCGCGCAGCACTGCGCGCAGGTCCCGGTGCAGTCCTTCAGCGGCGCGACGCAGGCGCAGACCCCGGACTGGCACGTCTTCCCGCCCGTGCAGTCGCCGTTCCCGCAGCAGTCCTTGCAGGTCCCCGCGCAGTCCTTCTGGGGCGTGACGCAGGCGCAGGCCCCGGACTGGCAGGTCTTCCCGCCGGTGCAGTCGCCGTTCCCGCAGCAGGCCTGGCAGGTCCCGGCGCAGTCCTTCTGGCCGGCGGGGCACTGGCACGCGCCCGCGACGCAGGTCTTGCCACTCGTGCACGCCGGTCCGCTCCCGCACTTGCAGGCCCCGGAGGTGCAGGTGTCGGTCGTCCCGGTGCAGTCCCCGTTCGCGCAGCAGCTCGCCGCCGGGATGCACACGCCCAGGCACTCGCGCTCTCCCGCCTTGCAGTTGCAGGCGCCGTTGGAGCAGGCCTTCCCTGCCGGGCACGGACCACTCGTCCCACACTTGCAGGCGCCGGCGGTGCAGGTGTCGGTCGTGCCGGTGCAGTCCGCGCTGGTGCAGCAGTCCGCGCTGGGGATGCAGCCGGCGCCGCAGGCCTTCTGTCCCGCGGGGCACTGGCAGACCCCGGCCACGCAGGTCTTCCCGCCAAGGCAGAGCGCGGCCGTGCCGCAGGTGCACGTCCCCGCGGTGCAGGTGTCGCTGGTCCCGGTGCAGTCGGCGTTCCCGCAGCAACTCGCCGCAGGGATGCAGGTCCCCGCGCAGTCCTTCTGCCCCGCCGGGCACTGGCACGCGCCGGTGACGCAGGTCTTGCCGCCGGTGCAGGCCGAGGCAGTGCCGCAGGCGCACGTCCCCGCAGTGCACCGGTCGGTCGTGCCGGTGCACTCGCCGTTGGCGCAGCAGTTCGCGGCGGGGATGCAGCCGGTGCCGCACGCGCGCTGGCCGGCCGGGCACTGGCAGGCGCCCGCGACGCAGACCTTGCCGTTGCTGCAGGCCGCGAGCGTGCCGCACTTGCAGACCCCGGTGCTGCAGGTGTCGGTGGCGCCGGTGCACTCCGCGCTGGTGCAGCACGCGGTGTTCGCGATGCAGGTCCCGGCGCAATCCTTCTGGCCCACGGGGCAGGCGCAGGCGCCGGACTGGCAGGTCTTCCCTCCCGAGCACTCGGTGTTCACGCAGCAGTTCGCGGTGGGGATGCAGCCGGCGCCGCACTGCCGCGTCCCCGGGCCGCAGACGCAAGCGCCCGAGGAGCAGACCTTCCCGCCGGTGCAGGCCGCGCCCGCGCCGCAGGTGCAGGCTCCAGCGGTGCAGGTGTCGGTCGCGCCGGTGCACTCCGCGCTCGCGCAGCAGCCGCCTGTGGCCACGCAGGTCGCGCCGCAGTCGCGCGTCCCGGCGGGGCAGGCGCAGACGTTGGACTGGCAGGTGTTCCCGCCCGTGCAGTCGCCGGTGGTGCAGCACCCCGCCACCGGGATGCACGCGGGGCCACAGGGTTTGGTCCCCGCCGGGCAGTCGCACGATCCGGCGGTGCAGCTGCGGCCGTCGGTGCAGGGCGCCGTCGTGCCGCACTTGCAGGCGTTGAGGGTGCAGGCATCACCCGAGGGAGCACACTCGGCGGCGGTGCAGCACGCGGAGCTGGCGATGCAGGCCCCGTCGCAGTCCTTCTGGCCCGTGGGGCAGACGCAGGCCCCCGCAGTGCAGACGTGGCCGGTGGCGCAGGCAGGCGCAGTCCCGCACTTGCAGACCCCGGCGGTGCAGGTGTCGGCGCTGGACGGGCAGTCGGCTGCGGTGCAGCAGTTCGCCACGGGGATGCACCCAGCGCCGCAGGTCTTCTGACCCGCCGGGCAGACACACCCCCCGCCGGTGCAGACCTTGGGCGCGGTGCAGGGCCCGACCGAGCCGCAGGAGCAGGTCCCGGCGTTGCACGTGTCGCCCAGAGGGCTGCAGTCCCCCGCCGTGCAGCACTCCGAGTTGTCGATGCAGGTGCCCCCGCAGTCCTTCTGGCCGGTAGGGCAGACGCACGCGCCGGAGACGCACTCCTTCCCGCCGGTGCACGCCGCGCCCGAGCCGCAGCGGCAGTCGCCCCCGTTGCACGCATCACCCGTCGAGCCGCACTCGGCGGCGTGGCAGCAGTCCGAGGTGGGGATGCACCCCGTGCCGCAGGACTTCTGCCCGATGCCGCAGAGACAGACCCCCATGGTGCAGGTCTTCCCGGTGGGGCAGTCCGCCTGGCTCCGGCAGCCGCAGATGCAGGCCGACCAGAAGCCGTGGCCCGAGCAGTCCGCCCCGGTCCCAGGGACCACGCAGGCCGGGCCGAAGTCGGCGGAGGCGCACCCGCCGCAGGACATGCCGCAGGCGATGGGCTTGTCGCAGTGGCAGCAGGTGTTGCCGCCGAGGGTGTTGCAGGCACCATTGCCGCAGAAGGAGTTGGCGTCGCAGGTCGAGCCGCCGCAGGCCAGCGCCTGGGCGAGCGTGCCCAGACCGGGGTCCGCGGCGGGAGTGGGGGTCTGTGCAGGACAGCCGGCGAGGGCCACGAGGGCCAGGGCAAGCAGCGAGCCTCGTCCGGGCCCGAAGGCCGGGTACACGGCGGAGCGGTGGAACATGGTCCCTCCCAGGGGCGGCCTGGAGTCGCGCCATGGTACGCCGGAACCAAGGCCTCGGCCCGAGACAAGACGAAGCCCCGCGACCGGAAGGGCGCGGGGCTTCGGGACTGCGTTCCAGCGCAGCGAGCGCTACTTGAACGAGCCAGAGCGCTCCGGCAGCGGCTGCTTCTTCTGGGGAGCGTTCCCGTTGGCGTTCGCGACCAGGGTCCTCTGCAGCTCGAAGGTGACCGTGAAGGGAGCCGGCGGTGGGCAGGGCGGCGTGGTGCAGCACTGGTTGTCCTGGATCAGGACCGAGGCCTTTCCGTTCGTCCCGTACTGCGTGACCGACAGGACCTGGCAGCTGCCGGTGCAGGTCGCCACCAGCTGGTCCTGGTCGCTGGCCGAGGTGAGGGGGTTTCCGAACGAGTCGAGGAT
>CAZAIE010000841.1:0-3851 GCA_964485035.1 uncultured Myxococcaceae bacterium
GGTCGAGCGCGGGGGGGGTCTTGGAGTCGGACATGCGAGGACATCGTCGCAAACCGCGTGGCTCCTGTCAGCCCGCCAGCCCCGGAAAGATCGCGTGGGAATGCGGGCGGATGGCCGCTATGCAAGCAGGCCGAGCTTGGGGAGGAAGCGGGCGCTCCTCCGTGGAGGACGCAAACTCTGGCCTCGACGGGAGCGGGCCGTTTTCTCTACCATTCGCCCATGAACAAGCGTGCCCTCGTCGAACAGCTCGCGGAGCGCCTCCGGGCAGCAGCCCGTACGGCCCGCCGCATCTCCGAAGAGGCCACCCAGGAAGCGCGCGAGGGGGCGACGGCCGCCGAGCGGCGCGAGGACACGCGCGTGGCGCTGGAGAACAGCGGCATGGCCCGCGGGCAGGGACGCCGCGCGGAGCAGGCCGCGGTCGATTTGGCGGCGCTCGAGCGCTTCACCCCGGGCGACTTCAGCGAGGACGACCCGGTCGGGCTCGGGGCGATCATCGAGGTCGAGGACGACGACGGCGGCCGCACGCTGTTCCTGGCCCCCGCCGGCGCCGGCGAGGAGCTCACCGTCCCCGACGGCGACGGCTTCCTCTCGGTCATCACCCCCAGCTCCCCTGTCGGTCGCGCCGTGCTCGGCAAGTGCAAGGGCGACTCGGTCGAGGTCGTGGTGGGCGGGAACCCGCGCGAGCTGACCATCACCTTCGTGGCCTGAGCGCTGCGAAGTCCGCAGTCCCCAGCACGAACGTCCGACACCGGGGATGAATGCCCCGGCTCTCTGGGACGGAGCGAGCTGTGGGGCAAGCCGGCTTGAAGCCGGCTGTATGTACCGCCCAGCCCGCGCCAGCGGGCTTCATCCGGGCGGTCTGCCCCGTGTACCCTTGCGCCCCGAACTCGAAGGAGAGGCTCATGGCTCACCGACTCGCGTGGATCCTGGTCGCGGCGCTCTTGGCTGGCTGTCCGTCGGGGACCGAAGAAGGCCCGGACTCGTCGACGAAGAAGCAGGACGCCGGTCGACTCGACGCGGCGGGAGACGAGCCGGACACCGGGACGGTCGCCGCGGATGCCGGCACCGCGGGGGCGGACGCGGCGTCCTCGTACGATGCGGGCGGGCAGGGCACGCCGATCGCGAAGTTCTGGGCGACCACGCAGTGGCCGCCGTACCTCACCCTCGCGCCCGGCGCCAAGGCGATGGTCTACGGGCAGGTCTGGGTCGAGGGCGGGACGGACAAGGCGGGCGCGATGGCCGGGCTCACCGCGGAGCTGGGCGCGGGCGCACCGGGCAGCGACCCCGCGTCGTGGACCTGGAAGGCGGCGAGCTTCAACAAGGACAGCGGGAACAACGACGAGTACCAGGCGGAGCTCGAGGCCCCGGCGTCGGGCACGCTGGCGTACGCCTATCGCTTCCGCGTCACCGGCGCCGTCTGGGAGGGCAAGGGCGAGTGGCTCTACGCGGGCTTGAAGGGGCCGACCCTGACCGAGGGCGAGGCGGGGCTGCTCGCGGTGCGTGGGGCCAAGGCCACGGTGAAGGTGGCCACCCAGAACCTGATGTGTATTCGCGAGACGCCGACCGCGCGCTTCGACGCCCTGGTCGCGCGCTGGAAGACCCTGGACCTCGACCTCGTCACCCTCCAGGAGGTGTGCGAGGACGCGGCGATTCCGGGGAAGAACACCGCGGCGTACCTCGCGCAGGCGCTGACCACTGCCACCGGGAAGCCCTGGCGCCAACACTTCGTCCAGACGCACAAGGCGAACGACAAGACGCCGGAGGGCCTGGGACTGCTCACCTGGCGCCCGATCGCCGCGACCGCGACGGCCGACCTCCCGAGCCAGGAGTTCCCGCGCAAGGCGTTGCTGGCGGTGGTGGCGACGCCCGCGGGGATGCTGGCGGCGGTGAGCACGCACTACTCGTTCCGGGATGAGGACGCGGCGTACCGGGTGCAGCAGGCGCAGGCGGTGCTCAAGCTGGTGGACGAGTGGCAGGGGGCGAGCAAGCCCGCCGGAACGCTGGCGCTGGTGGGCGGGGACTTCAACACCGCGCCCAACACCGATCCGGTGAAGGTGTTCCTGGACGCGAGCCCGGCCTTCCTGGATTCGTGGGCGGTGAAGAACCCGGGGAACGCGGGGAACTCCTACCCGTCGCACAACCCGACCGTGCGCATCGACTACCTGCTGCCGCGCGGCTTCGAGGTCGCGGCCGCGAACCAGGAGTTCACGACGCCGTACACCGGGACGAGCTACGTCTCGGACCACGTCGGGTTTGCGGTGACGCTGACGGGTCCGTGAAGTCCGTGAAGCCACCCGCCCTGCTGCCGCAACCAGGCCTTCATCAGGTGAAGGTCAGAACCCCACGCTGTTGAACAGGAACGGATACGAGACCACGACCTTGCCTCCGGTCGGCTTGGGGAAGACCCAGCCCTTGAGGCTCCCGACGATGCAGTTCGGGACCTCGGCCCCGCGGATGGTCGCCTGCTTCACCTTGATCTCCTCGACGCGGCCGTTGGTGTCGATGGTCCACTCGAGCACCAGCTTGCCGGCCAGGCCGGCCTCCTTGAGCAGCGCCCGCTCGTAGCAGCCGCGGACCTCGCCCAGGTGCTCGTTGATGACCTTGGCGATCAACTCGCGGGCGAGCGCTCCGCCACCGGCGCGCTGCTTGAACCCGCTCGAGGGAGCGGAGACCACGGTGCCCGCGACCTTACCCTTGCCCGTCCCGCCCGCGGAGAACGTGCCGATGCCGCCTCCTCCTCCTCCGCCCATCCCACGGATGGCTCCCATGCCGACGGTCTGCGTCCCGAAGCCGCCCATCCCCGGCTCGAAGCCCATGCCCGCCATCGCGATGGGGGGCTTCCCGATGAGCGGCGAGAGCTTGTAGCCCATGCCCTTGTCGCCATAGCCCTTCGGCCCGCCCGCGAGCTTGCTGGTGGCCTTGAGCAGGCTCTCGACCGCGGGCCCGGCGTTCATCACCTGCCTGACGGCCTTCATCGCCGAGTTCACCTGCGCGACCTTGGTCCTCGGGACGTCGGGCGGGAGGTCCGTCTTCTTGGAGGGCTTCTCGGTCTTCTCGACGACCTTCTTCGCTTCCTTCTTCTTCTCCTCTTTCTTCTTCTCGGGCGGCTTGAGGATGGCCTTGGCCGCGTGGAGCATCTGCTGCGGGTTGAAGTCCGCGGCGTCGCGGCTGTAGTCGGGCATGAACACGATCGCAGCGGTGAGCGCGAGTCCCAGGCCGGCCACGATGCCGAACGGCAGCACGGCGCCGGAGCGGACGAGCGTCTTCAGGCTCTCGTCCGGGGCACGCCGCGTGCGCTCGACGCGCAGCTCGACGGAGTACTGCGCGTCGCCGAGGCGGAGCATGCTGCCCGGCTCCAGAGGGACCTTCGACGCGTCGCCGTCCGGCGTGCCTTCGACGGGGCGCCAGCCCTGGGGCTCGAAGCGGAAGGCACGCTGGCCCTTGGGCACTCGGGCGTACCAGCGGCCCTGGTCGCTCTTGGCGAGGAGGAAGCGCTCGCTAGGGAGTTCGAGGCGATAGAGGGACACGCCCTTCGTCTCGCTGGGGCCGGCGAAGACCTCGGAGCCGGGCGCGAAGCCGAAGATGCCCACCGTGGTCCGGCCCCAGAAGACGCGGACGCGCAGGTACGGCCCGGTGTCCTTGCCCTGCTCGGGGGCGGCCAGCGCGGCCTTCTCGTCTGCAGAAGGCGGCAAGGTGAGGCCCTTCAGCCGCTCGGCGCGGGACTTGGGGCGCGCGGGCTGTGGCTTGGGCTCTGCCTGCGGCTGTGGCGTGGGTCGGGGTGGCGCCGCGGGTTTCGGCTGGGTGGACTGGGTGGACTGGGTGGACTGGGTGGACTGGGTGGACTGGGTGGA
>CAZAIE010000842.1:0-497 GCA_964485035.1 uncultured Myxococcaceae bacterium
GACCTCCTCCGGGCCTTCGTCGCCCAGCGCTACCTGCGCCTGTTGGGGGCGTTCGCAGCGCTGGCCGCGGTGCTGACCGTGCTCTCGGACTTCCTCTTCCGGGTCTCCGCCCAGGGGACCGACGAGGGCACGCTGGCGGCGCTCTTCGGGGGCTCGACGCTGGTGCTGGGCGTGAGCGCGATGCTCTTCCAGTTGCTCCTCGCGGGCCGGATGCTCACCCGCTTCGGCGTGTTCCGCTACCTCGCGCTCGTCCCCGCGGGCGCGGCAGCGGTGGGGCTCGCCTGCGCGCTGCGGCCGGGGCTCTGGCCGGCATTCCTGCTGCGGGTGGTGGAGAGCCTCGGCTCGCTCTCGCTGCAGCCCACGGGGATGCAGCTGCTCTACGCTCCGCTCCCGGATGACAACCGCCTCGGCGCGCGCGCGCTGGTGGACGGGCTGGTGAAGAAGGGCGGGGCCGCGGTCGGGGGCCTCGTGCTGGTGGCCGCGGCGCCCCGCGGCGG
>CAZAIE010000842.1:507-3848 GCA_964485035.1 uncultured Myxococcaceae bacterium
GCCAGCGCCGTGGCCACCACTGCCAGCGCGAGCCCCACCGAGCCGCCGCGGCGCCCCGCGGCGGCTCGGTGGGGCTCGCGCTGGCAGTGGTGGCCACGGCGCTGGCCGTGCTCGGCGTCCTCGCGCTGCTGCGAAGAGCGTACGTCGAGCAGATTGATGCGCGGCTGGCGCGGCCCCGCTGGGGCGAGCCGGTGGCGCTCGACGCGGAGGCGCGGGGCCTGCTCCTCGAGCGGCTCTCCGAGCGGGACCCGGTGCGGGTGCTGATGGCCGCCGACCTCCTCGCCGCCCACCGGGCCACCCCCGCCTCGCCGTGGGTCCGGATGCTCCTGGCCCACCCCAGCGAGCGGGTGCGGCACCGGGGCGTGCTCCTCTCGGCGGAGTTCGGGCTCACCGAGGTGGTGCCCAAGCTGCGCAGCCTGGTGGGGTCCGACGTCCGTCGCCCGCGCGACGAGGCGGTGGTCGCCCTGGCCCGGTTGGACTCCGACGCCCGCGGCTTCCTCGCTCCCCTCCTCGGGTCGAGCGACCCCGGGCTGCGCGGGGCGGCGGTCGCGGCGCTGGTGCCCGGCGAGCTTCGGGACGGCGCCCACGGCCCGGCGACCGCGGCGCTCGACGCGCTGGTCCAGCAACTGGACGCCAGCGAGGGCGAGCGCCGCGAGCTGGCGCGGCTCTTGGGCCGGCTGCCGGGGACGCGCTGGGCCGCGGGGCTCGACCGCCTGGTCGACGACCCGGACCCTGGCGTGCGCAGGCTGGCCATCGCCGCCGCGGGTGAGTGTCGCCGCCTGCAGCTGGTCCCGCGGCTCTTGGAGTTCCTGGGCGACCGGGCGTACCGGACCGAGGCCCGGCGGGCGCTGGCGGCGATGGGGGAACCGATCGTCGAGGCCGTCGCCGCGGCCCTGGGGGACCGGACCCGACCGCTGGCGCTGCGGTGGGAGCTCCCGCGCCTCTTGCGGTACATCGGGACGCCGCGGGCCGCGCAGGCGCTGCTCGACGGGCACGCGGGCGGGGACCCCTTCCTGCGCTACCGCATCGCGCTCGCGCTCTCGCACCTGCGCCGCCACCACGAGGAGCTGCAGTTCGACCGGGGTCGCGTGCTCGAGGCGGTCGTGCGGCGGGTCGAGGCCTACGGGTACTACCTGCCCATCTACCGCGACCTGCAGCGGGCGCTGGGAGACGGGGCCATCGTGGTGCGCGCCTTGCGGGGCCGCCTGGACCAGGGCGGGGAGATGGTCTTCCGGCTGCTGGGGCTCGTCTACCCGCTGCGCAGCATGATGAACGTCTACAACCGCTTCGCCAGGGGAGAGCCACGCGAGCGGGCCTACGCCCTGGAGCTGTTCGAGAACCTGGTGGACGAGGACGTCCGCGACCGGATCGTGCCGCTCGCGGAGCGGTGGCACCGGCTGCCCTCGGGCGAGGGCTCGGCGGAGCGGGCGCCAGGGCGGCTCGAGGAGCTGGCGGGCTCGAAGGACCCGGTGCTGCGTGCCTGCGCGCGCTACGCCGCGGGGCACGCGGGCGGCGGGCTCTCTGCCGGACGCATCGAGGAGGACGCCGTGAGCGACAGCGTGGTCCAGAAGGTCTTCCTGCTCGAGGGCGTGCGCATCTTCGAGAAGTGCAGCGTCGACGACCTCACCGCCCTGGCCTCCATCGCCGAGGAGCGGCGCTTCCCCGCGGGGACGGTCATCTACCGCGAGAACGACCCCGGGGACGCGCTCTTCGTGCTGGTCGAGGGGCACGTGCTCGCCGAGAAGGAGGGGCGCACCATCCTCGAGGTGCGGGAGAAGGAGGCCTTCGGGGACGTCTCGCTACTGGACGGCGAGCCCCGGCCCGCCTCGGCGCGGGCGCTGGAGGACTCGCGCGCCCTGGTCATCGACCGGCAGGACTTCCTCGACCTGCTCTCCGACCGGCCCGAGCTGCTCAAGGGGCTCTTCGCGGTGCTCACCCGGCAGATGCGCCAGGTGCTCGAGCTGGCGGCGCCGCAGCGCGGCGGGGGGGCTGGCTAGAGCGCGCCGTGGCCCATGGCATCGCCGAACTCACGCACGTCGAGGGCCAGCAGGAACCGGGTGAGGAGCAGGTTGGCAGGGCGCTCCCGCCGGGAGAGCTTCTGGAAGAGGGAGAACGAGTCCTCCAGCAGCGTCAGGCGCGGGAAGAGGGCGACCAGCGCCCCGGCCTCGAGCTCGCCCAGGACCGAGTACTTGGGCAAGAGGCTCACCCCGTAGCCGGCGCGGGTGCCGTTGATCATCCCGCGCACGTGGTCGATGACCACGATGTGCTCCAGCGTGGGGCGGCGCGAGGCGGGCAGCGCGCGCAGGAGGTTGTTCCACCACGTCCCCTCCCGGTCGAGCGAGAGGACGGGGGTGCGGCGCAGGTCCATGGGCGTGCGCACCGGGTGCGCCTCGAGGAACGCCGGCGTGGCGACCACCACGTACCGCTCGCGGAAGAGCCGGGTCCGGTGCACCGCGGGGTGGGGGTGTGGACGGCAGTCCACGGCCAGGTCGATCTCGTCGCGCAGGAGCGGGCCGGTGAGGTCGTTTCCGAAGTGGAAGTCCAGGTGGAGGCCTGGGGTGGCGTCGAGCAGCGGACGGAGCTTGCGCAGGAGCACCGTGGCGCCGAACTCCACCGTGGCGCCCAGGGAGAGGTGCAGCCGCTCCTCGGAAGGCCCTGCCTGCAGCCGGCGCTCCGCTTCCTCGAGGCGGTCGAAGGCGTGCTGGCAGGCCTGGAAGAGTTCGTCCCCGTACTCGGTGAGCGAGAGCTGGCGTCCCCGCCACTCCAGCAGCGGACGGCCTGCACTGTCCTGGAGGCGGCGCAGCGCATGGCTGACGGCGGAGGGCGTGACGTGCAGGCGGCGCGCCGCGGCGACCAGGCTCCCGGTGCGGACCACCTCGACGAAGGCCTGCAGCTTGGAGAGATCGAGTCGCATCGGCGGGCTCCGCAGGGGTCGTGGTCCTGGCGTCAGGGAAGCGTCCAGCGTCCGACCAGTCAGCGCTCCGTGCCGGCGAGCATCCGCTCGAGCGCCGGGTTCGCCGCCTCGAGCTCGACCGTGAGCTCGTGCTCGCGCCCCACGCGCTTGGCGCCCTTCAGCACTCCGCGCACCATCACGTTCTTGAAGACCGAGGCCCGGACCAGGAGGTCCAGCGTCGAGCCCGCCGGAAGCGCCGTCGCGGTGCGCATGGTCATCCGTTTGCCGCTCAGGCGGACGAGGCTGCCCGACACCAGTCCGCCGGGACCGTGGTTCGGCCGCGCGTAGCGTCCCTCGACCGGGAAGCCCGCGGGCGCCGGAGCGGGGGCAGCGGGCTCGGGCGCGAGCGTGATCTGCGCCTTGTCCAGCTTCTTGCGGCCCTGGATAC
>CAZAIE010000843.1:0-3846 GCA_964485035.1 uncultured Myxococcaceae bacterium
CCTACAGTATTTGCGGATGAGGTCGCTGTCTCAGGCACGTTGTCACAGAGGGGCGCGACCGCTTCGAGAGCGCAGTTCCCCGCCAATCGCAATGCGGAGTTTGTCCATGTCTCCGCCTCTGCCTGCGTGGCAAAGGAAGTGGAACTCAGACCTGTCGGGAGTTGGCAAATCCTTCCGAGCCATTGGAACACAGGTATCGGTTGAGTCGCAGGTCAAGAAGAGAGTCTTGGAATCGCCTGAAGTGGATTCGAGAGTGTTGCACGCCTCGAGTCCGCGGTGGACGGTCAGCGGGGGCTTGCCGGTCGTTTGCGCCGGTTGGTTCAATGCTTCCGAGGTCCTGATGACGACGACGGTCCCCTGGTCCTTCGGGCAAGTTCGGACGTGTGCGACCTGAGGCGCGGAGTCTATCCGAAATCGATGGATTGGTGGCTTAGACGTACCGTCAACAGTGGATGCGCCGGCCGGCAACGAGGCTAAGCCAAGTTTGTGCCATCCGCTGGTCAGATTGCGTCTGGGGATGACTCGGATTTGTGCTCGTTGCGCAACAGGCGCACTGGTTCGCGAGACTCCTGTTTCCGTCACATTGGATGGGACCTGAACGGCTGAGGCGTTGGTGATCTCGGTGTCGAATGGAACGGCCTCTTCTGCAGCGTCGGTCAGGATGATGGAGTGTGAAACTTCTTGGAGCAATGCGTCGTCAACTGCCTTTCCGTGATTGGCGACTCCCACGACAAGCATTCCGGGAGCGACGGCGGATGTCAGGTCGAGTGGCTCAAGCCAGAGGTACGGCTTCTGCTTCGGCGGCGAAGAGAGCCGTGGGGCTGCTTTCGTCTCGTCCGGGAAGTGGTTGGCGTTCGTCAGTAATGCGATGGCTGCGACAGTGGTCGCTGTACACGCAAGTAGCACGCTCGGGATCTTCATGGCGGTCATGGCGCTGTGCTCTCAGTCTGTTAGTGGATTATTGGGCCGAACACGCCGTTGAAGTCGAAGTCGGCGTAGTCGTAGTTGTCGGGCGTGAGTGCCAATTTGCTGGGCACAATCCCTCTGTCGTACATTCTCGTCCAACATGCTGGTTCAGATGTTGGTGGATTGTGTGCGCTATCTGTCTTGTGGTCCCCGGCGGCGTTGCCGTAGCCCTTCATGTATCGCGTCGAAGTAAACGGTCCGCTGTTGTCGAAACAGAGGTTGTTCGCGTTATCAATGGGGCCCCCTCCGTAGCCGGTCATGATGGAGTGTCCACAAGCACCAACGTTGTCGATGCGCTCATCGCCCAGGCCGAGGAATGTCCCAGAGTGCCTCGGTACGTCAGTGAGCATGTGGCCTAGTTCGTGAGCAATCGTATTTGTGTCTGATGTGTTCATCAGGTGAACGGCTGCGAGGCCCCAGTCGTACTGCTCGTTGTGCTGGGTGTTGTAGATGCACACGTTGCAGCGATTGCCGCCGCACGAATTCAGATTCGGCAGGCCGCAGTCGGGTCCGGTTGCGTTATAGAGGTGGACTGTCTGCACATAGATGCGGCCCTCGTTCGCCCCGTACCATTTTCCGACTCCTTGCCTGAGTCTGTTTTGCAATGTCGAAAGTTCAGCAGCGCTTGCAGAGTACGTCAAGCCGACATGGAGTTCGACGTCCTGAGACTTGTATCGTTCGTTGGCGACAATATTGAATGTGCCGCCGCCCCGGAACGAACGCACTGCCACGTACCAAGTGCTCGCGCATGACATTGATCCGAAGTTGAGGAACTCCTGTGTGTCCCAAGAGTTTCCTATCAACTGCGAATTGAACTCGGTTGGATAGGCGCCGCATCTGACGTACAAATCGTAGTCGTTGCTTGGCGTGTTTCCCCGGAGCGCAAGGGAGTACGTTTTGTTGGTGAGTTCCGGGGTGGAGCCGGGCAGGGTGAAGTACACCACGTCACCAGTTCCCAGAAGAATGCCGCTCTGACGTTCGCCGTTGGTTAGCAAGCTCGCCGCGTTGTATCGCGTCCCTGGGTTTTGGGAGCAACACACTTTGACGTAATCGAAGGCGATGCCGGTGCTGTTTACCGTGCCGTCGGCATAGAATTGCCACCGAATTGGTGCGTTTTCGAGGCCAGCAATCGAAGAGTACCCAAACCATGTTCCTGGAGTATATGGGGTTCCTGTCATCGCAGGGTTTGCTGCTTGCGACAGGTTGTCAGTATTGGATACGTTCCAAGCCAGGCCGTCATATGCTGGCTCCGTCGAAAACTTGGCTACTCGGAAGTATGCTTCGATGACATACGGATTGGCGGTCAGGCTTCCGTAGAATTGCTGGTGGTTAATGTAGTTTGCTCCTGTCCCGTCTTTCACCCAGTTGTCAGTGGTCCAGTTGAAGTCGGTGAATGTGGTGTACGTTGGGCACACAGGGCAGCTTATGGGCTCAAATGCCCCTGCCGTTCTCGGGGGGGCTGCAGTTGCTAGCACGATGAGCACTGCTGAGAGTGGCTTGAGCAGCCCTCCACAGCGGTGTTGTTTCATGGGTATCGTGGTGGGAAGACGTCTCATGCTTCCGCTCCTCGTTGTCGTTGATTTGCGTGGTGAACGGGCCACTGCTTCCTTGCTTTTCTTCGTCCGCTTTTCCTGCGTTGACCGGTGCCCAGTCGGCCGGGGCAGCTTGGCCCCCCCCCCCCCTCATGGATGTCAAAGGCTTTCTCGCGGTGTCGGCCGTAATGGCCAGCCGTCCGGGTCTCAGGTCAGGCGCTCACCGCCGGATGAGACGAGGAGTGTTCCTCAGTAGAGGCGAGCGCGTAGCACCCCGAGGCAACGTGATGCCCTCGCCTCGGCGGACTTCTCCGGTCTGGAACGGCTGGAACCCCTCGGGAACGGCCAACGACGTCAACCTCACCGTGCTCGACGTGAAGGCCGGCGCCAAGGCGAAGCTCGCCGGGGGGATCTGGAAGAAGACCAACATTCGCGACGTGCTGGTCTCCGGCGACCGGATCTACGCCGCGGGCGAGCGGGACACGAAGGCCCTGCTCCTGACCGCGCGGCACGAGGGCGGGAAGCTCTCTGAGGAAGGCAGCGTCCAGGTCTGCGAAGGCAAGGCCCAGGCCCTGGCGCTCGTGAAGGGCCTGGCGGTGGTGCTCACCGAGGACGGCGGGGGCGTAGTCGTCGAGATCTGAGCGGCGCTCTCAGTCCCGGCTCTTGCGCTTCGGTCCCGGTGCCGCGGCGACGGGCCGGGACCAGTCGGGCCGGGGTGGTGGCTTCGGCCCCTCGAGCAGCTCTGCGAAGTCGTGGTCCGAGAGGCGCTCGGGGTGGCCGAACTCGTAGTACGAGAACGCGCCACCCCGGGTCAGCAGCCGCTTTCCTCCCCGCGGGACGATGACCCACAGCTCGTCGGCCGCGCCCACGCCCGCGTGCAGGATCTGGCGCGCGCCGGCCTCGGAGGTGAAGTCCAGCACGTCGCAGACCAGAGCCTGGGGCGGGAGCTCGTCCGCGAAGCCGCGGGTCAGGTGCTCGAGCTCCCCGCCGATCACGCGGAGCCGCTCGTCAGCCTCCTTGGGGAAGGGCTTGTTCGCGAGCTCCAGCTCCGAGACCTCGGTGAGGAACGCCAGCAGGTCCTGGAGCTGGTCAGCCCAGTGCCTCGCTCGAGCGTCCTTGCCGAGCCTGCCCGCAACGTCCCCGAGCAGCGCCGAGAGCGCGCGATAGACCTCGGGCCGCGGTTCCACGTACCCCGCGGCCTTCACCGCCGGCAGCTCGGCGTCGTGGCCACCCTCCATCCAGACCATGGGCTGCTTCACGTAGAGGAGCGTGTCGTGGCGCAGCTCCGCCCACGACCCTGCCGCGGCGACGGTGAGGTGCCGGGCCCAGGCGTCGGCGCGTGCAAAGG
>CAZAIE010000844.1:0-3304 GCA_964485035.1 uncultured Myxococcaceae bacterium
CTGGGCTCTCCCAACCACGCCCTGCGCTGCTTCGACCCCGCCCCGGACAAGGCCACCGACGTACAGACCTTCGGCCCGGGCGTCCTCGCCGTGAACGCCGGCGCCGACGTGGCGATGCTGCTGCGCCCCGGGGCCTCGAGCGGGCTCTACGACCTCTACCGCCTCTCCTGCGACACGGGCGAGACGCTGGTGGGGCCGGTGGACCTGACTGCGATTGGCTCCGGGGTCGCGGCGCGCAGCCTGGGCGCCCTGCCCGACGGCACCTGCTTCTTCATCGGCAGCTCGGGCATCGTCAGGGTCTCCCCCGGCACCACCAGCCCCATCGTCAGCCTCATCTCCTTCGACTCGCTGCGCCCCGCGCTCCGGCCCGGGACCGAACGGCTCGTCAAGGACGAGGCCTGGCCGAAGACCTCCATCAGCGTCAGCGGCCTGGCCACCGAGGACGGCTCGCAGTGGCTGGTGCTGACCATTCCGGACTACAGCGGCGCCCCCGCGGCCTACTGGGTGGGCCGGCTCCTCCCCGACCAGACGTTCGAGCTGCGGCTGGGGCCGGTGATCCGCACCAACGCCTACCTGACCAAGGGGCTCGGCTACCACCGCGGCCTGCGGGCGCTCGTCGTGGGGGGCGTCATGCTGCAGCAGGACGGAAAAGATCAGTCCTTCCTGGGCCTCTTCACCCTGGACGGCCATCGCAAGCTCGACGACGGCATGCTCCCGGCGTGGCCCGTCGACCCCGGCTTCTGGGGACCAGACGGCGCGATCCCCTCTGGCGACGGTGCTTTGTACACGGTCTACGGCGGGAGCTTGGCGAAGCTCGGCGTGGACGAGGACGCCGCCGACCTCGATGGGGACGGGCTGCTCGCCACCGCCGAGAAGGCACGCGGCCTCTCCGACGTGGAGGAGGACGCCGACGGCGACGGGGTCACGGACGGCATGGAGGTCAACGTGCTCCACACCGACCCGCTCGACCCGGCGTCCGGAGCGCAGCCGCTGCCGGGGACCCTGCTCGCGCCGTCCACGCAGATCGACACGTGGCCGTTCCCGGACCCGGCCTGGGCCCGGCCCGCCGACGCGTCGGGACACTTGGTCTGCACCGGGACGGACTTCTCGGGCTCGGGGATGGTCGTCTATCCCAAGGCCTTCGCCTGCGTCGGGGAGGACGGCAAGCAGGTGGGCAAGTTCCCGGGCCGGGCCTCCTCCACGCCCGACGGCAAGACCCTCTTCGTCCTGGAGCAGACGGGGGTCACCCGGCGCACGCTCGGGGGCGAGGTGACGGCGACCTGGCCCCTCGCCACGGCATCCGGGGTCTACCCCGTGTCCTCGGAGCTGGCGTTCGTGTCCACCAGCGGCGGCGGCGTCCTGCGCCTGCACGGCGACGGGACGGTCTGTCCCGTGTCGGGCACGCCGGAGCCAGGATCGAACTGTGGCGCGACGCTCCCCGGGGACCTCTACAACGTGACTGCGCTGTCCATGGACCCCACCACCGGCCGGCTCCTGGTACGAGCCCGGGGGATGAAGAGCGACTACCTGGCGTCGGTCGGCGAGAGAGACGTGCAGTACCTGATGCGCTCCGGGCGCTTCCCCCAGGGCAGCCCGCCGGTCCAGGCGCTGCGCATCCCGGGCAAGCCGGGCTTCGTGACCGTGGGCAAAGGCGGCGAGATCGCACTGGCGGGCGAGGGGCTCGACCTGCGCACCCGCAGTCCCATCGGCCACCACAACCAGCTGGGCGGCTGGTTCCGGGGCGGCTTCATGGGGCTCGTGACCGAGATGTTCAAGGTCCCGCACGAGAACGTCGCGGGGAGCTGCAAGGCGGCCTGGGGCGAGATCACCATCTGCGACGTCGACGGACCGCCCAAGTCCTGGGACGACCGGGTGATGTTCACCTACGTCCAGTGGATGCCCATCCCCGCCAACCCCGAGCCCGGCGAGGTGGTCTTCTTCTCGGCGCAGTCCAAGCCCGATCTCTTGACCTTCCGGGACACGCCCTCGCTCTGGCGGTACGCCCTGAACGGCGCGGTCTACCCCTGGCTCGACGCGGCGGCGCTCGCCGCGCTGGCCGACGAGCCCACGCGGCAGGTGCTGGCCACCACCCCCATCACCAAGATCCGCTCGCTCGCGTTCTCCCCGGACGGGCGGCGCTTCTGCCTCGCCGAGCCGACGGCGCTGCGGACCTTCGAGCTCACCCTCGACGAGACCCACGCCCCGCTGAAGCTGACGCTCGTGGCCCCAGGGGAGCAGACCGTGGCCTGCGGCTACGCCGACGACGGGTCGCTGGTGCGGCTGGTCTCGGGCGCGGTCCCCCGGCTCGTGGGCTCGACGACCACGGACCTGCCGTCGGTGAAGCGGCCCTTTGGGCTCGTGCGACACCCCGGGGGGTTCGTCGTCCTCGCCATAGAAGCGAGCGCCTGCGTGAGCAACGCGCAGGAGGTGCAGGCCATCGCGGCGGTCCACGCGGCGACGGTGGTGGGCTCGCGGCTGGCGTACGTCGACGCGCAGGGTAACGGCCACGTCCAGGAGCTTCAGGACTTCTGCAAGGGGCTCGCCCCGACCGAGCGCATCGAGCCCGAGTCCGCCGGGGTCTCCTTCTGGACGGCGGTCTACCTGGCCGGAGGCATCTCCTCGCGCAAGCAGCCGGGCAGCCCCGGGCTGCTCCAGCGCCTGCCCAACGGCGACTTCCTCGTCTCCCACTCCGGCGCCCTCGAAGGCGCGGACGAAGCGAACCTGGAGGCGTGCTTCGGCGGCTGGCTCTACCGCTACCGCGCCACCTGGGGCGCCGGAGGACTCGAGGGGGCGAACCGGCTGCCGGAGCCGATGGTCACCATCGCCTCGCACCACGCCTGGTCGGCCCGGTGCGCGACCACGGTCCCCGGCCCGTACACCACGCCCGCCGACGACTGGGAGTTTCTGGGGAAGTCCGGCCCTCCGGCCGGACCCGACGCGGGGACTCCCGATGCCGTGGGCGATGCGGGCACGTCGGCGACCAAGCCGGCCTCGTGTGGCTGCCAGGCTGGGGAGGGCCCGCTGGCGGTCTTCCTGGCGCTTGGCCTTGCGGTGCTCGTGCGTCGGCGTTCAGCCACGCCGTAAGAGCTCGAAACGACCTGTGTTTTCGATCGCAGCCGCCAGATCCCCGCTGCTTCTACGGCCAGAGCCACACCAGCAGCGCCATCCCCGCCCGGCCGTACAGGGCGGCCGAGACGTCGTCCATGACGTTGCCGAAGCCCGAGTGGACCTTCTTGTCGAAGTAGCTCGCCGGCCAGGGCTTGGTGATGTCGAAGAGGCGGAAGAGCAGGAAGCCCACGAGCAG
>CAZAIE010000844.1:3314-3846 GCA_964485035.1 uncultured Myxococcaceae bacterium
CACGAGCAGCGTCTTCCAGGTCGCCGGGACGAGCAGCATCGTGACCAGGTACCCGGCGATCTCGTCGCTGACGATGTGCTGGTCGTCGCTGGCCCCGAAGTAGCGCCCTGCCCGGTTCGCGGCATGCACGGCCAGCGCGACGAAGGCGAGGGTGGTCAACACCTGGAGCCACGGCTCGAGCCACGACACCGCGAGGAACAGCGGCACGGCGACCAGCGTCCCCATGGTCCCGGGCATCTTCGGGAAGTACCCGGCGCCGAAGCCCGTGGCGACGGCGAGGGCCAGGCGGTCGGGCAGGTCGAGCGGCGGACGCTGGAAATTCTCGGGGGTGGTCTTCAAGGCTGCGGGATTCTACGCCCGGCCTGCTGGCCCACCCGTGGGATAATCACCGTCAGTCTGCGGCCGGAGGGCGTGCCATGACCCGTGCCCTGGTTTTCCTGTCGATCGTCCTGGTTGCCGTCCCTGCCCACGCCCGGTTCGGCAAGCGCTCCGAGCCCACTTCCGACGACTCCGATTCGGACTCCTCCTCCAA
>CAZAIE010000845.1:0-3843 GCA_964485035.1 uncultured Myxococcaceae bacterium
CCCGCGGGCACGTCGTCCGGCCAGTGCTTCAAGACCTGCGACCCCGCCAGCGCGGACCCCAACCCCGCCTGCGCCACCGCCCAGTCCTGCGCCAACGTCTTCCCCTCGGACCCCAAATACGGGATCTGCGTGGTCCCCGCCGGCCGGTTCCCGTCGGTCTGCGACCACTCGAGGCTCACCTTCTGCGCCCGCAACGAGGTCTGCGTGCGCACCAGCGAGACCTCGTCGGAGGGGTACTGCCACGCGCGCTGCACCAAGCCGGAGGAGTGCGCGAGCGGGGAGGCCTGCGCGACGCCGTCGAGCGGCCTCTCCCTCTGCGTGGTGCCGGTGGCCCGCTGCGCATCCAGCGACGTCGCGGGCTGCGCCACCTGCGACCCGACCAAGGACCAGTACTGCGGGCCGGACGACTTCTGCGTGACCGTCTCCGACCGGGCGGTCTGCAAGCAGGAGTGCACCGGGGGCAAGAGCTGCGCGACGGGCACGTGCAAGCCCGTGGCCGGCACCAACCGCTCGGTCTGCCTCTGACCTGAGCCGGTCCCCTACTCGCCCTCGGCGCGGGTGGCGATGGCCAGCTGGGCGAGGCCCTCGGCCTTGGCCAGCTCCATCACCTGGACCACGCGGCCATGTTGGGCGCCGGAGTCGGCCTGGACGATGACCGTGGTGTCGGGAGCGCGGGACTTCGCCTCCCGGAAGGTCTGCGCCAGCTCGTCGTCGGCCATCACCTTCCCGCCGATGACCACCCGGCCGTCCTGCAGCACCGCGACCACGAGGTCGCTCTGCGTCGAGGAGATCTCCCGGGCCCCGCCCTTGGGCAGGTCCACCTTCACGCCCGCCTGGCCGCCCGCGTCCACCAGCGCCGAGCTGGTGACCATGAAGATGATGAGCAGCACCAGGAAGATGTCGGTGAGCGGGGTGATGTTGATCTCGGCGACGACGCCGTCACCCAGGTCGTCCCCGCCGTCTGGCAGCTTGGACATCGCCATGGGTCAGGCCCTCTCCGGGGCGTCGGCGGGTGCGGGCTCGACGGGCGCCGCCGGGCGCTCCTTGAGGACCTCCACGAACTCGTCGGCGATGAGCTTGATCTCCGCGGAGACGCGGCCCAGGCGGGCCTGGAAGAAGTTGTAGAGCACCACCGCCTCGACGGCGACGAAGATGCCCGCGGCCGTCGCCACCAGGGCCTCGGAGATGCCGTTGGCCACCACCGCGAAGCCGCCGGTGCCCGCCGCGGCCATCGCGCTGAAGGCGCTGCGGATGCCCACCACGGTGCCGAACAGGCCCACGAACGGGGAGATGGTGCCCAGCGTGCCCAGGAGCCAGAGGTGGCTCTTCAGCTTGATGAGCAGGGCCAGCCGCTCGCGCTCGACCGCGGCCTCGCAGTCCTTGCCGCCCTGGCTCTGACGGGCGAAGCCGGCCAGGAAGACGTCGCCCACCAGCGCCCGGCTGCGCTCGCAGAGAGCCCGCGCCTGGGCCACGTCGCCGCGCAGGAGCGCCTTGAAGACCGGGTCGGCCAGCTTGCGGGCGTCGGAGACCACTCCCCAGGAGGCGATGAGCCGCTCGGCGGCGACCACCAGCGCCAGCACCGAGCAGGCCAGGATGACCACCAGCGTGTAGCCGCCGTGGCGCAGCTCGGCGAGGAGATCCTGTCCAATCATGGCGTTCCGTCCGGAAGTGGTGGCCTGCGCAACCGGCGAAGGGTGGGGCCAATTCCCGCGAGAATCAAGGGCGTTGAGGTGGGATGGGCTATGGTGCCGGCATGCGACTGAGCCACCCGCTGCTGCTCGTGCCCCTGCTCGCCCTGACCGCCTGTCCCCGCCCGCTGCGCTTCGGCCCCGAGGGCGAGCTGACCGACCCGGCGTACGTGCTGCGCCGGCTCGACGCCCACGCGGCGCGCGTCCACTCGGTGAAGGCCGAGGCCAAGGTCTCGGTGGACACCGGCAACCAGTCCGGGACGGTGACCGAGTTCGTGGCCGCCGCCCGGCCGGCGTCGCTGCACCTGGAGACGCTGAACTTCTTCGGCAAGCCGGTGGCAGGGCTGGCCACCGACGGCACCCGGTTCGGCCTCTTCATGGAGGAGTCCGGGACGTTCTACTCGGGGCCCGCGACCGCGGCGAACGTGGGCCGGCTGCTCCCGGTCGCACTGGCGCCGGACGAGGCGGTGGCGCTGCTCCTGGGTGGAGTGCACCGGCTCGCGGGCGCGGACCTGAGGCTGGAGCTGGACCGCGACGCGCGGGCCTACCGGCTGACGCTCAGCCGCGGGACGATCACCCAGACGCTGTGGGTGGGCACCGAGGACCTGCGCCTGTTGCGCAGCGAGGTGCGTGGGGCGAACTCGTACGACACCACCTTCGACGACTTCCAGGCCTTCGGCGACCTGGTCGTGCCCACCGCCCTGGAGGTGCGCGCGGTGCGCCCCGACGGGTCGCCCGCTGGCCCGAAGCTCTCCCTGCGGTACAAGGACCTGGAGGTCAACGGCGAGCTGGACCAGGCGCTCTTCGTGCTCGAGCCTCCGCCGGGTGCACGCTGGGTGCGGCTGGACGCCCAGGGCCTGGAGGTCCCGGAGCCGGCCCCGGAAGGGAAATAGTGGGTCGGCGCGCGGGGATGCTATCCTGCGCGCACTTCACTCCTCGCCAAGTTCCCGATGCCCCCGCCCGTCCAGACAGAAATCGGCAAGTACCGCCTCCTCCGGAAGATCGCCACGGGAGGCATGGCCGAGGTCTACCTCGCCCAGGCGGCCGGCCCGGCCGGGTTCCAGAAGACGCTGGTGCTCAAGCGCATCCTCCCGCACCTCGCGGAGGACCAGGCCTTCGTGGAGATGTTCCTCAACGAGGCACGGCTGGCGGCGCTGCTCAACCACCCGAACATCGTCCAGATCTTCGACCTCGGGCAGGCGGACGGCAGCTACTTCATCGCGATGGAGTACATCGACGGCCCGAACCTGCGCGCGCTGTGTCGCAAGGCCGCGGAGGCGGGCAAGGCCATCCCCTTCGAGGCCGCCGCGAAGATCATCTCGCTGGCCTGTGAGGGGCTGGGCTACGCCCACGACTTCAGCGAGGGCGGCCAGCCGCTGAACCTCATCCACCGGGACATCAGCCCGGACAACGTGCTGCTCTCGCGCACCGGCGCGGTGAAGGTGGTGGACTTCGGCATCGCCAAGGCCGCGAACCAGGGCCACATCACCAAGACCGGCACGCTGAAGGGCAAGCTCGCGTACATGCCCCCCGAGCAGCTGCGCGGCAAGCCGCTCGACCGGCGCGCGGACATCTTCTCGCTGGGCGTGGTGCTCTACGAGCTCTTGGCGGGGATGAAGCCCTTCGACGCGACCAGCGAGATCGCGGCGATGCAGGCCATCCTCCACGAGCCGCCGGTGCCGCTCGACGAGCGCCGCCCGGAGTGTCCCGCGGAGCTGGTGATCATCGTCGAGAAGGCGCTGGAGAAGGACCGCGAGCACCGCTTCGCCGACTGCCGCGCGATGCAGAAGGAGCTGGAGCAGTTCCTCATCTCCCGGCGCACGTCCCTGGGCGCCTTCGAGCTGGCCCAGCTGGTCGCGGATCTCGTGCCACCGCCGGTGGTCCACCCCACCCTTCCCACGCCAGTCCCCAAGCCCACCGCCCGTTCCCAGAAGGCCGAGCCGGACGAGGTGGCGACCCTGGTCTCCCGCAAGCCTCCCGAGGAGGGACCGGTCCAGCCCGCAGAGCCCAACGCGGACAGGCCGACGACCTCTCCTCCGCCCAGGGCGCCGAACGGCCTCGTCTGGGGCGCGCTCGGCGCAGGAATCGTCGCTGCGGGTGCAGGCGCGTACCTTCTCCTCACGCGGCCCTCGACGACGGCGGCTCCCGAGCCGAC
>CAZAIE010000846.1:0-3840 GCA_964485035.1 uncultured Myxococcaceae bacterium
GCGAGGCTGCGGCGCAGCGAGACCACGCGCCAGACGAACAGCCCCGCGGCCGCGGCGAGGAGCGCAGGCGTCGCGTGTCGGCCCGCGACCGCTCCGAGGGTCCACGCTCCGGCTGCGGCGAGGAGCGGCAGGAAGAGCCCCAGCCCTGCGACGGCTGCGCCGCGGGCGCGGGAGGCGAGGTGCGGGGCGACCTCCCAGCGGTAGGTCTTCGGATCCGCGTCGTCCGGGCGCAGGGTGGCCACGTCGACCGGAGTGGGGGCGAGCGGCGCGACGCGGGCGAGGCAGCGGACGTCCACGCCGCGGTTGGTCTCCACCTCCTCGTCGCCGGGGTCCATGGTCACCGCGGTCCGGGCCTGCTGCAGGAGGCCACGGGTCGTGTCCCGGCGGGTCGCCCGCGCGAGGTGCAGGCGCAGGACGGTGCGGACCAGCTCCACCAGCGCGAGCCCCACGGCGACGTTGAAGGCAGCGAGGCCGAGGCGGGCCGGCCAGGTCTGCGGCGACAGCGACATCGTCCCCAGGCCCAGCGCGCGCGGGAGACCTGCCAGCGCCACGTCCAGCGCCTGGACGCCGAAGTACTGCAGCCAGGCCACAAGACCTCCTCCGCCCCCGAGCACCAGCCCGTCGCGGACGGGGCCCGGGGTGGCCAGCAGGAAGGCGGTGCAGGCGCCGCACCAGAGCACCTCGAACGCGGTCCAGCCGGCGGAGCGGAGCGGCGGCCTCCCGGCGAACTGGCGGGCGTAGTCCAGCAGCGCGCGCCCGCCCAGGAAGACCAGGAGCAGCGCCGCGGCCCAGAACCCGAGCTTGGGCGAGAGCCAGGCGAGGCCGGCCAGCATCGCCACAGTCGTGAGTGGAACGCCCAGGACGTAGAAGTAGGCCGCGTAGCCCAGCGCGTCGGCGCGCAGCGCCCGGTCACCCAGCTCGAAGACGTGCACGGTCTCATCGTCGAGGGGGAGGCTGCGTCTCAGTGCGTCGGGTGTGGTCAGGCGCATGCCGCAGCGTAGCGCAACGGGATTCGCCCCTACCTCGCCGGACGGAAGAGCTGCAGGCCCGAGCGCCCGACCTCGAGATAGAACCCGAAGGTGAAGCTGATCTCTCCGCGCTCGTTCTGCAGCGCCGGCGGAGGGTTGGGGAAGGGCGCTGCGCGCTGGAACGCGGCCATCGCCTCACGGTCCAGGAAGTCCACCCCCGACGACTTGTCCACGCCGATCTGCTTGAGGATGCCGTTGCGGTCGAGGGTCACCGCCACCACCGTGTAGCGGTCCTTGTAGAGATAGATCTCGCCGGTGGGGTCCTTGGTCCGCACCGCGGTGTTCGGGTCCCAGTGCATGCCCACGTACTGCTTGATGCGGTTGAAGAAGGTGGAGTGCTTCCACTCCTTGGTGTTCAGGTAGGTCCCTGCGCCGACCTCGACGTCATCCGAAGGGAGCACGTCCGACGCCGGCGCGCCGACGATGCGGTCGAGTACCCGCGCCGACGGGGCCAGGGTGACGAGGTTGGGCGTGCCCGCCCGGCCGGAGGACGCCTCCGCCTCCTCGCCGTCGCTGCCGCCCATCTGGATGAGCAGCCGGTCCGAGTTCCCCTGCACCGCTTCGGAGCCGCGCTGGTTCTTCATCGTGCCGCCGAGCCCGTCGAACTTCAGCGCCAGCTCCTCGCGCTTGGTCACCCGCGGGACCTCGAAGATGGCCTTCTTGGACCCGTCCGCCGCAGGCTTGTCCTCCTGGCCCGTCCCGCCGTTTCCGGCGATGACCGCCCGGTCCACGAAGTCGCGTCCGGCGCCGTCGGAGGGGGCCACCGTCGAGGAGGGGCGTGGCGCGGCGTTCTGGTACTTGGTGGTCGCGTCCTTGGAGAAGCTCTCCTTCTTCACGCGGTTGTTGGTGGGGGCGAGGAACTTGGCGTCGTCGTCCGGTCGCTGGCCGTTTCCGGGGGCGACGTCTACGACCTTGCCCTTGGGGATGGCTTCCGGCTCTTTCGGCTTCGGCGGCTCCTCGGGCTTGCGTGGCTCCGGGGTTGCCAGTGCCGACGAGCGGGCGGCCTGGCGCCGGGGGTCGACCGCCCGGTTCTGCTGCCAGTTCGCACTCGAGATCGCACGGAGGCCCACCGGCTTGGCCAGCACCGGGTCCTTCGCGTGCACTGGCGCGAACATCGAGCCGAAGCCGGTCAGCGAGAGGAAGACCAGCAGCAGCGCATGCGAGCCGAGACCCACAAGGCAGGCGAGCACCCACCGCGCGACGCGCGACAGACCCTTCCTGCGCCTGTGGTCACTGCCTGCCAACGCTTTCCTCTTGTCTCGCCGTCGCGCTCCTGTTGGACACCGCCATGATAACGCTGCACTCACGGGCCTTGTTTCCGGCTCCGGTGCGGGCGGTGCCCCGGTCGCGGGTCAATAGATCCGGACGATTTGGGCGCCGCTGAAGTAGTGCCCCAGGATGTCCTTGTAGTTCTGGCCTTTTTCGGCGCGACCGATGGCCCCTGTCTGGCACATGCCCACGCCGTGGCCCCAGCCGCCGCCGGTGAAGACCCACTCGTCGGGGTGTGACTTGTTCGGGGCTTCGAGCACGAACATCGCGGAGTTGAGGTTCTTGAAGAGCCTGCGGATGTTCAGTTCCCCGCGGACCTGGGTCGCGCCCTCCTCGCCCGCGAGCGTGAGCACCATCGCGCGGCCGCTGGTCCCCCGCCGGGCCACCGAGAGCACCTGGACCCGGCCGACCCCGAACTGCTTCGCGATCGCGTCGACCTCGGCTCGGGTGAAGCGCTTCTCCCAGCGGTACTTCGTCGCCTTCGAGAAGCTGGAGACGCTGCAGTAGGCCGCCGGCTCGGTCGTCACGAAGGACTGCAGGTTCTTGTCGGTGAGGCCGCTGGCGAACTCCGGCGGGGTCTGGACGAGGTCGGAGCGGCCGCGGCGCATCGGGTCGGGCAGGCCGGGCCAGGCAGCCTCGTTGTCCTCGGTGTGGCCGCCGCAGACCGCGCTGTAGACGGTGTCCACGAGGGGGCCGTCGCCCGGTGCGAAGAGCACCTCGCCGGCGGTCGCGGCGATGGCGGCGTCGGTGGTCGAGGCCTCGCCGGACATGCCCGAGTACACCTGGCAGTGCTGCTCGGCGCAGAGGAGGTAGGGGTCGGTGAGGTGCCGCGTGCCCAGCTTGGCCAGCACCTCGCCGCGCGCCGCAACGGCCTGCGCCTTGAGCGCCTCGGGGTGGGCCTTCGCGAAGATCTCCGAGGGGACGATGCCGCGCAGGTAGGACTCCATGGGCACGGTGTTCACCACCGCGATGCCGCCCAGCCGGTCCACCACGAAGTCGAGGTCGCCGCGGTAGGTGCGGTCCTGGCGTCCGTGCCACTTGTAGCCGACGCCGTGCTCGACCTCCTTGACCAGGAACGGGCCCTTGTCCGGAGAGGTCACGCTGGCCAGATCCTCGGCGACGGCGAGCACGGTTCCCGAGGCGTCCAGGACCTCCAGCTTCCCGTGGGGGCGCGCCTTGAGCGAGGGCAGCAGCGTGCCCTGGAAGGCGAAGCGCCGGTGCAGCTCCTTGAGCACCTCCTTGGCCTTCTCCTCGGGGAGCGGGTCGGTGATGAAGGCGTTCTGCCGGCGGTTGTCGAGGACGTGGCCGGCGATGCCGTAGAGGCTGCCCGAGGTGCGTGTCCGGACCTCGTAGCCGCGCTCCTGCCAGGTCTTCTTCGTCTCCGCGAGACCGTCCTTGTCCGAGAAGACGTGCTCGGCCACCTGCACCGAGAACAGGACCTCGGCGGGGCGGTAGTCCTTGAGGCGGATGGTCCAGGTCGAGCCCGCAGGGGCCTCGAGAGTCTTGTTCAGTCCGCCCCGGGCCTGCAGGCGCATGCGCCCGC
>CAZAIE010000847.1:0-1508 GCA_964485035.1 uncultured Myxococcaceae bacterium
CGCCTTCGCTTCCAGTCCCAAATCGGCTAGACGCGATCGGAACGAACTCTGGCGCTCCGTGAGGATGCGCTCCAGCAACTTGTCGGCGGGCTCGTAGTCCCGGCCTTCCTTCCGGGCCAACTCCGCCTCGGTGGGGACCAACTTCCCCTCACACGCGGCCTTCAGGACCGAGGCGCGGTATCGCTTCAGGTGGGTCTGGAGGCGCTTGAGGGCTTCGACTCCGGCGTCGAGACGGGTGAACTGCTTCTCGATCTCCGCGACGATGCGGTCTTGTTCTGCAAGTGGGGGCAGCGGGAGGGGGATGTCTGCAATGGTTCGAGACGAGAGATGCTTGACGGTGATCGACGACGTGCTCTGGTGAATTGCGTCCAGGTAGCCAGGAAGGCAGTGAAGAAGAAACCGCTTTCGGAGTACTCGCGCATTCGGGGTTAGCTTGCAGACCCGTTGATTGAGCAGTGCCTTCGGCCCATGCCATTCGGCTGCACGGAAATCGCCGTCCATGCCTACAACGATGGCGCCGTTCTCCACGAGGAACTCCTCGTCGTAGGTCCCATCGAAGAATGTCTCGGTGGTTCGCTCTCCTACGTCTCGGATGCGGAGAAGCGGCGTACCTTCCGTTCGCGTGAATTGGGCCGACGGAAACGGGAAACCATTGAGAATCGCTACAACGTCACCTGCACGAATGCGTCCCCAGGAGGAGTGCTTTCCGAGCAAGCCGTTACGGTTCTCAGAAATGATTTTGTCGAGCGACTCTGTGAAGCTCACGCCACCAAGACCTCGTTCAGTTCATCCAGAATCGTGTCGAGCTGCTGCCCGAAGACCCCGTAGACCCTGCCGAGTCCGCCCTTCTGGTTGAACGGCACGTCCTCGAAGTCGTCCTTCTCGATCCCGTAGCTCGACGCGATGTGGTCCTTGATTAGCACGAGCCACAGGCGTTGCTCGTCCGTGAACTTCCTGCCCTTGTTCTCCTGCTGGGCGAGCCAGTTCTGGAACCGCTCCTCGACCTGGGACGTGAAGGGAACGAGCTGGTCATCCCGGTGCAGCGCGAAGCGGACCAGGGAGACGATGTCGGTGAGCATCCGCGGGCCGCCGGCCCTCACCTTGGACTTGTCCAGCGCCTCGTACGCTCGCCAGAGCAGCTCCGGCGTCCACGACCGGGGCGGCGCCTGGATGGCCTCGGCCAGCGCCTTGATGTCCTTGAACGTCAGCCGCTTCTTGTAGGGGATGCTGTAGAGCACCTGCAGCGCGGTGATCTCGTCCTTGTTCGACCTGATGAACTCCTCGAACGAAGTCACGAGCTGCTTCGCCTTGTCCCCTGCCGACTCCGAGAACGTGGCCTCCAGGATGGCGTCCTGGCTCACCGTGTCGATGGTCTGCTCGAAGCTGTTCTTGAGGAAGACCAGCTCCTTCCGGAAGTCCGGCTTCGTCGCGATGGGCGCCACTGCCTGCTTGATGAGCTGCTCGCGGGCCGCGTCGACTTGCTTCGGGGTCGGCTCCGTTCCTGGCGG
>CAZAIE010000847.1:1518-3839 GCA_964485035.1 uncultured Myxococcaceae bacterium
TCGCCAGCTCGACCTGCCTGTCGGGGTCCAGCGCATTGACGATGTCGGCCACCACGCCCAGCACCGGCACGCCGCCGGACAGCCCGGTCAGGCGCTTCTGGTCCGCCTTCGACAGCCGCTTCGACAGCCGTGCGAGCCGCGACGCCAGGGTCGAGACGATGTCCGTCGCGGTTGCGCCCTTGGCCACCGAGTCGAGGAGCTTCTCGAAGGCGACGCTGGGGACCTTGTCCAGCGGCTTCGTCTCGGACAGCTCGGACTCGCAGACGCCGACGCAGTCCACGATGACGAAGTGGTCCTTCGCGTGCCCGTCCGGCGTGACCGCAGTGAAGTCGCTGTCGCCGATGACGCGGACGCCACGTCCCTTCATCTGCTCGAAGAAGTTCCGGCTCTTCACCGCCCGCATGAACATGACCACTTCGAGCGGCTTGATGTCGGTCCCGGTGGCGATCATGTCCACCGTGACGGCGATGCGCGGGTTGAAGCTGTTGCGGAACGAGGAGATCAGGTCCTCCGGCTTGACCCCGGTGGACTTGTAGGAGACCTCCTCCTCTTCCGTCCCGTCGGCGCCGACCTTCTTGGTCACGATGCGCGCCGCGCTGGTCCGATAGGTGATCTTCTCGCAGAAGTCGTTCCCGCGACCGAACTCCTCCCGGACGATGCGGACGATGTCGTCGGCGTGCGAGTCGTCCTTGGCGTAGACGAGGGTCTTCGGGACGACCGTCCGTCCCGGGTAGATCTCGGTGAAGAGCTTGTCGCGGAACGTCCGGACCACCGTGCGGATCTGGTCCTCAGCCACCACGTCGCGGTCGAGCGCCGAGCTGGCGTAGGCCAGCTCCTCGTCGAGCTGCTCCCAGCGGACCGCGCGGGTCTCGCGGTCACGCTTGTCCACGAAGGCCCCGGCCTCGACCCTGGAGCCGCCCTCGGTGATGGCCGTGCGGATCTTGTAGACGTTGAAGTCCACGTTCACGCCGTCGGCGACCGCCTGCTCGTGGCCGTACTCCATCACCAGGTTCTGGTGGAAGAACCCGAAGGTCTGCTTCGAGGGCGTGGCGGTGAGGCCGACGAGGAAGGAGTCGAAGTACTCCAGGACCTGGCGCCACAGGTTGTAGATGGAGCGGTGGCACTCGTCGGTCCAGATGAAGTCGAAGAACTCGACGGGGATGGCCGGGGAGTAGCTGACGGGCACCGGTTCGCGCCGCAGGTCGGCCATCGACTCGAACTCGGACATCTCCTCCAGCTCCGGGTCCAGCTCCTTGCCGCTGAGCATGGAGTAGAGGCGCTGCATGGTGACGATGCAGACCTTGGCGACCGGGTCGAGCTTGTTCGAGGTGAGGTGCTGGACGTTGTACAGCTCGGTGAACTTCCGGCCGTCGTCGGGGGTGACGTACTGCTGGAACTCTTTGAGCGCCTGACGCCCGAGGTTGCCGCGGTCCACGAGGAAGAGGACGCGCTTCGCCCCGCCGAACTTGATGAGCCGGTAGATGCTGGTGACGGCGGTGAAGGTCTTCCCCGAGCCCGTGGCCATCTGGATCAAGGCGCGGGGGCGGTCCTTGGCCAGGGACGCCTCCAGGTTCTGGATGGCCTTGAGCTGCGCGGGCCACAGCCCCTTCCCGTCGATGGTCGGGAGCTGCTGCAGGCGGCCGCGCAAGGTGGCCGGGAGACTGCTCCTGGGGTCCGGCTTGCCCTTCTTGGTCGGGAGCCAGAGCGGCTCTGCGGTCAGCCACTCCGCGAGGGTCTCGGGGCGGTGGAAGTGGAAGACGCGACGGCTGCGCGGCTCGGGGTCGAGGCGGTTCGTGAAGCACGTCTCGACGCCGGTGGACTGGTACAGGAACGGGAGTGGGCGAACCGGCGCGGGCAGCTCGGGCGGCATCCCGGTGGAGTACTTCTCGGCCTGGACCTCAACGCCGGCGAGGGTCGTCCCCTCCGCCTTGGCCTCGAGGACGCCGACCGCCTGGCAATCGACGTAGAGGAGGTAGTCGGCGATGCCGTGGCCGGAGAGGAGTTTGAACTCGCGAACGGCGATGCCGCGCCCGGCCTGGAGGTTGACGTCCTCGGAATGCTGGACGAGCCATCCCGCCTCGCGGAGCGCTGCGTCGATGGTCTGGCGGGCACGTTGCTCAGGCTTCCTGTTCGCGACCATCGAACAACGCCTCCCGTCGCCGAGTCAGCGCTCTTTGCGGCTGGCTCCGGCCATCGCTGCACCTCGCCTGGTGGCACCGTGACCGGCCTGCTCCCCTTCGCGCCGATGGATTTCAACCCGGTGCAGGACCCGACTTTGACAGGTCGAGGCCTCGGTGAGGCACTCGTCCTCAGGGATTCCG
>CAZAIE010000848.1:0-3837 GCA_964485035.1 uncultured Myxococcaceae bacterium
GGGACGGAGTGGTGCTCAACCACTCCGTCCCCGCCGGGTCGGTCGTCCTGGCCCCCGAGCCCACCGTGCGCAAGCGGCGCCGGTCTGAGCCCCGGCTGGCGAGCGGCTAGGAGCGCGCATGCGATGCCTCGGCACACCTCGCGCCGCGATGGCCTTGCTCGTGCTCGCGCTCGTCGCCTGCCAGCAGGCCGCGGCGGTGTCGCCAGCTTCCTCGGCGACGACTCCACCGGTGGCTCCGGTCCCCGTCGAGCCGGTCTTCGAGAGCGGGCTCGCGGAGGGCTGGAAGGACTACGGCTGGGCGCCGCGGCAGCTTGCGACCGGCGGTCCGGCGCAGCTCGACCTCTCGCGCCACGGCGGGTGGATCGTCGCGCACCCGGGGCTCACCGGGCGCTTCGGGGGCCTGGTGTTCCGCCTCAAGGCTCCGGCCGAGTACGGCGACTTCCTAGAGGTGCGGGTGGACAGCACCGGGTCGCGGGTGTTTCCGCGCGTGCGGCCAGGCGCCGAGCACCGGACGGAGGTCGGGGACGGCTGGGTCGAGGTCTTCATCCCCATGAGCGAGCTGAACCCTGCTGGCGCCCCGTTCGACCGCGTGGTGCTGCGCGCCTTCCGCTCGGTGGGCGACACCCCGGTGCTGCTCGACCGCATCGCGCTCACTGCCGGCGACGGCCGCGGCCCCCAGGCCCCTGCCTTCCCGGTGCGCATGCGCGTGGACTGCGCGGCGACCCCCCGGCCCATCAGCCCGCTCATCTACGGCATCGCCTACGACGCGCGCCTCGACGCCAGCCACACCCACCAGTGGGAGCTGGGCGCGACCACGCGACGTTGGGGCGGCAACGCGACCTCCCGCTACAACTGGCGGCTGGGCAACGCCTGGAACACGGCCAACGACTGGTTCTTCCGCAACGTCAGCTTCTCCGCGGACCCGGCCTTCACCTGGGAGCGCTTCCTCGACGACAACCACGTGCACCAGGTGGCGAGCGCGGTCACCGTGCCCATGCTCGGCTGGGTGGCGAAGGACCGCGAGTCGGTGGGGTTCCCGGTCTCGGTGTACGGCGCGCAGCGCCGCACCGACCCGTACCGCACGCAGGCCGGCGACGGCTTCCGCCCCGACGGCACGCCGGTGACACCGGTCTCGCCGACGTTGACCAGCACGCCGATGCCGCCGTCCGAGGTGGGGCGCTGGGTCGCGGCCGTCCGCGCGCGCGACGCACAGCGCGGGGTGCGCAGCGTGGAGAGCTGGATCCTCGACAACGAGCCCGCGCTCTGGAACTCGACCCACCGCGACGTGCACCCCGACCCGCTCACCTACGACGAGCTGCTCGAGCGCACGCTCAAGTACGGCGCGGCGGTCCGCGAGGCCGACCCCGAGGGGCTGATCGCCGGGCCCGCGGAGTGGGGCTGGCCCGGCTACTTCTACTCGGCGGCCGACTCCGCGGCGGGGTTCCGGCTCAAGCCCGACCGGCGGGCCCACGGCGACGTCCCGCTGCTCGACTGGTACCTGCGCCAGCTCCGCGACCACGAGCGGCGCACCGGCCAGCGGCTGCTGGACGTCGTGGACGTGCACTTCTACCCGCAGGGCAAGGGGCTCAAGCACGGGACTGGCGGGGCCACCGACGAGGACACCAACGCCCTGCGCCTGCGCGCCACGCGCGCGCTGTGGGACCCGACCTACGTCGACGAGTCGTGGATCGGCGAGGCGGTGCAGCTCATCCCGCGGCTGCAGGAGATCATCGACCGCGAGTACCCGGGGCGGCGCATCTCGCTGGGCGAGTGGAGCTTCGGCGCCGAGAACCACCCCAGCGGCGGGCTCGCGCTCGCCGAGGCGCTGGGGCGCTTCGGCCAGCACGGGGTCTACTCCGCGTACTACTGGACCTACCCGGCGAAGGAGTCCTTCGGCTTCTGGGCTTTCCGGGCGTTCCGCAACTACGACGGCCGCGGCGGCCGCTTCCTCGACTACTCGCTCCCGGCGCGCGCGGAGGCCGGCGCCTCGCTCTTCGCCTCGCGCGACGCGGAGGGCAAGCGGCTGGTGCTGGTGGTCCTGAACCTCGACCCGTTCCGCCCTGCCGCGGCCACCATCGACGTGGGGAGCTGTGGCCTGGTGGGCCGGCGGGTCGCCTACGCCATGGACGCCGAGCGGCCGGGCCTGCGCGAGGAGAAGACCGTCTCCGGTGAGCGGCACCTCATCGCGCACGAGCTGGCGCCGTACTCGCTGAACGTCTTCGAGCTCGAGCTGACGCAGCCGCTGGCGAAGGTCGCCACACCGACGAGGGAGGCCCGGCCATGACGCTCTCGCGCGACGCCGTGCTGCTGTTCTACCGGGAGCCCGAGCGCGATCGGTTCGTGCCCGGTGATCGGTTCGTGCGCCGAGCGGCTCGTCCGCTCGTGCGCCGGCTGCGGGGCGGCCAGGCCGTCTCCGGCTTCGGTGTGTGGTTCCGCTCGCTGGTGACGTCGCTGCGCTGCGCCGGGGTCGAGGTGCACGTCGACGACCACGCGGCGGCCGAGGCCAACCCGGGTCATCCGGTGGGTCTGGTCGGCGCCCCCGAGATCCTCGACGGGTGGTCGCTGCCCAATCGCATCGTGCTGGGCCCCGGCCTGTTCGACCATCCGGCGCAGCGACCGGCGCTGCTCGCCGACGCGCGCATCCGGCGCTACCTCGTGACCTGCGAGTGGATGGAGCGGCTCTTCCGCGCCCACTACGGCGACGTGGTTGCGCGATGGTACGGCGCCATCGACCCCCACGAGTGGCCCGATCGCTCGTGGGACCGCAAGGACGTGGACGTGCTCGTCTACGACAAGATCCGCTGGGACCGCGGGCGCTGGGAGCCGGAGCTGCTCCAGCCCGCGCTGCAGTACCTGGATCAACATGGCCTCTCGCACCGGACGCTGCGCTACGGCCACTACGGTCAGGAGGAGTACCGGGCCCTGCTGGGGCGCGTCCGCTCGCTCCTGTTCCTGTGTGAGCACGAGACGCAGGGCATGGCCTACCAGGAGGCGCTGGCCTCCAACGTGCCGGTGCTGGCCTGGAACCCGGGCGTGTGGATGGACCCGCGACGCGCGCGGTGGCAGGACGCGCCGGTGCCGGCGACGTCGGTGCCGTTCTTCTCGGAAGAGTGCGGAGAGCGCTTCCAGGGTGGGGCCGACTTCGACGCGGTGGCCGATCGCTTCTTCGAGCGGCTGAACTCGTACCGCCCCAGGCAGTTCGTCCTGCGCGAGCTGTCGCCGGCCGGTTCGGCGGCGCACTACCTCGAGGCCTATCGGGGCGCCGCGGTCGCAGAGCCGGGCGCGCCGGCCCGCGTACACATCGGGAGCGTGGGGATCGACCCGGTGCGCCTGGGGTCGGCGCTCGACGCCATCGAGCGGCTGGTGGAGGCGGGGAAGGGCGGTGCGGTCTACACGCCGAACATCGATCACGTGGTGAACGCCGAGCGCAGCCCCGCCTTCCGGTCAGCCTACGCGGAGGCGGACCTGTCGCTCGTGGACGGAACGCCGTTGCTCTGGGCCTCGAGGCTGCTGGGCACGCCGCTGCCGGAGAAGGTCTCCGGCTCGGACCTCCTGGAGCCGCTGGTCGCGCGGGCGGCCGCGCGGGGTTGGCGCGTGTTCCTCACGGGCGGCGGGCCGGGCGTGGCGGTGCGAGCGGCCGAGGCGCTGCGGCGCCGCTTCCCGGGCCTGAAGGTCGTCGGAGTGGACTCGCCGCGCATATCCAGCCCGCCGGGGCTCGCGGACGAGGCGGACCTCGCGGCGTGCCGGGTGGCAGTCGCGCACGCGGACCTCGTACTGGTGGGGTTCGGCTCCCCGAAGCAGGAGCTGTGGATCCACCAGGAGCGCGAGGTCCTTGGC
>CAZAIE010000849.1:0-2977 GCA_964485035.1 uncultured Myxococcaceae bacterium
CGCCGGGGGAGTGTCGTGCGCCATGAGGCCCAAGGCCGCTTCTGCTAGTCTCGACCGACTCTCGCGGACCCCTCCGAGGAGGCCGTGCCGTCCATGAGCACCGACTTCAACGTGAAGGTCGCCCAGTGCCCCGGGTGCGGAGCCCCCATCGGCTTCTCCGTCGGCATGTCGCGGATGGTGGTGTGCGAGCACTGCAAGTTCGTGGTCGCCCGCACCGACCGCGGCCTGGAGACGGTGGGGAAGGTCGCGGACCTGGTCCCCACCGGCGCGAAGATCACCCTGGGCATCGAGGGCCGGCTGCAGGGCGCCGGGTTCCGGGTGGTGGGCCGCACCCAGCTGCAGTGGGCGCAGGGCGTGTGGGACGAGTGGTACGTCGCCTTCGAGAACGGCCGCTGGGGCTGGCTGGCCGAGGCGCAGGGCCGCTACTACCTCAGCTTCCCCGCCCCCGACCACCCGGTGCCGCCCTGGTCCGCGCTGCGCCCGGGCAAGGAGGTGGCGCTGGGCGAGCTGGGCCGCTTCGTCGCCAGCGACCTCAAGCGCGCGAAGTACGTCACCGCCGTGGGCGAGCTGCCCGAGGCCATCCCCCTCGACGGCCAGAACATCCGCACCGCCGACCTCACCGGCCACGGCAGCGCCTTCGCCACGCTGGACTACGGCGTCGAGGGCGACGAGGCCGACGTGTACATCGGCCGCGAGGTGGCCTTCGAGTCGCTCAACCTCGACCCGAACCGCCTCGCCGCGCCGCCCAAGCAGGACCGCATCAAGGCGCAGAAGCTCACCTGCCCCACCTGCAACGGCCCGCTGGAGCTGAAGGCCCCCGACGACGCCATGCGGGTCACCTGCCCGCACTGCGCGGCGCTCCTCGACTGCACCCAGGGCAAGCTCGAGCACCTGGCCCAGCTCAAGAAGCGCTCGCCCGACCTCAAGCTGGGCTCGGTCGGCACGCTGAACGGCGTGGAGTGGATGGTGATCGGCTGGGTGGAGCGCCGCTGCACCGTCGAGGGCATCGACTACTTCTGGGAGGAGTACCTCCTCTACGACCGGAAGACCGCCGGCTACCGCTTCCTGGTGAACTCCGCCGGCCACTGGTCCTTCGTCTCGCCGGTCCCCGCCGGGGAGATCACCGAGACCGTGCGCGGGGCGCTGTGGAACGGCAAGCTCTACCGCACCTTCTCGCAGGTGACCGCGGACGTCACCGGGGTGATGGGCGAGTTCTACTGGGCGGTGGCGCTGGGCGAGTCGGTGCAGGCCACCGACTACGTGGCCCCGCCCGAGGGCCTCTCGCAGGAGCAGTCGGCCGACGAGGTGAACTGGTCGCACGCGGTCTACCTGCCGCCCCAGGCCCTCTCCGCGTTCAAGCTCGTGCCCCGGCCGCCCTCGGGCGTGGGGATGATGCAGCCCAACCCCTGGGACGAGCGCACCAAGGGGCAGTTCGCCTGGCTGGCCATCGGCGTCGCCGCGGCCATCGGCCTGTTCGTCTTCTTCTCCGCCCGCGACAGCCAGGTGGTCTTCGACCAGACCTACACCCCGGTCGCGCGTGCGGCGGGAGGACCCTCGGAGTCCATGGCCGCGGACCAGGACGTGGCCACCCCGGGCGGCGGCGCGGTGCGCGTCACCGGCCCCTTCAAGATCGAGAACGGCGCGCGCAACCTCCAGGTGGAGATGACCACCACCGCCGACAACACCTTCATGGGCGTCGCCGGTGCGCTGGTGAACCAGACCACCAACGAGGTGGACGAGTTCTACGTCGAGGCGGGCTACTACCACGGCGTCGACGACGGGGAGTCCTGGTCGGAGGGGTCGCGCGAGGACACCGCCTACCTCTCCTCGGTGCCCGCCGGGACCTACGTGCTGCGGCTGGAGACGGTCTGGGAGGCCGGCAAGCCTCCGCCGTCGGTGCACCTGAAGCTCACCAGCGGGGTCGCGCGGCTCCTGCACCTCCTGCTGGTCATCGGCGCGATGGTGCTGGTGCCGCTGTTCGCGGCCTGGCGCTCCTCGGCGTTCGAGAAGGCGCGCTGGGAGGAGAGCAACCTCGACGGCGGCGGGGAGGACGACTGACCATGGGCCTGTTCTACAAGCTGCTGATCATCGGGTCGCTGGGCACCTACGCGCTGGCCGGGCTCCGGGGCTGGGAGTTCAGCGACTCCGAGCGCCGTCCGCTGCCCAGCAGCGTGCGCCACTCGCCAGGGGGCAACCGCGCCTTCTGGTTCACCGGATTCCACGGAGGGAAGTGATGACCGACCACATCATCCAGGGGCTGATCCAGAGCGTCCTGTTCGCAGTCATCGGCGTCGTCGTCTTCGGCGGCACCTTCCTGGCCATCGTGAAGATGCTGCCCTTCTCGGTGCGCAAGGAGATCGAAGAGGACCAGAACACCTCCCTGGGCATCCTCCTCGGCTCGGTGATCCTGGGCCTGTCGATCATCATCGCGGCGGCGATCAACTGACTTGCTCGCCCCGCTGCTCCTCGCCACCGTCCTCGTCATCGCCACCTGCGGGCTCGTCTACGAGCTGCTCGCCGGGGCCCTCGCGAGCTACCTGCTGGGGGACTCCCTCACCCAGTTCTCGACGCTGATCGGCACCTACCTCTCGGCCATGGGGCTGGGCTCGTACCTCTCGCACCACGTGGTGCGGCAGGTGGCCCGCCGCTTCATCGAGGTGGAGCTGCTAGCCGCCTTCCTGGGGGGAATCTCCGCGCCGCTGCTCTTCATGGTCTTCGGCTGGGCGCCCGGGGCGTTCCGGGTGGTGCTCTACCCGCTGGTCGCGCTGCTGGGGACGCTGGTGGGCCTGGAGATCCCGCTGCTGTTGCGCATCCTCAAGGACCACTACGAGTTCAAGGAGCTGGTGGCCCGGGTCCTGACCTTCGACTACGTGGGGGCGCTCTTGGGCTCGCTGCTCTTCCCGCTGGTGCTGCTGCCGCGCCTGGGGACGACGCGCACCGCGCTGGGCTTCGGGGTGCTCAACGCGCTGGTGGGGCT
>CAZAIE010000849.1:2987-3836 GCA_964485035.1 uncultured Myxococcaceae bacterium
GGGACGTGGGTGCTCGCGCGCTCGCTGCCGCGGGTGGGGCTCCTGCGCCTCCGACTCGAGGCAGTGGCCGTGGTGCTGGTGCTGGCCGGGGGCTTCGCCGGCGGGCAGCGGCTCACCTCGCTCGCCGAGGACGCGCTCTACGCCGACGAGATCGTCTTCGCACGGCAGTCCCCCTACCAGCGCATCGTGATGACCCGCGGGCGAGGCAGCTTCCAGCTCTTCCTCAACGGCAACCTGCAGTTCTCCTCGGCGGACGAGTACCGCTACCACGAGGCGCTGGTGCACCCGGCGATGGCGCTCTCGCCGCAGGCCCGGCGAGTGCTGGTGCTGGGCGGCGGGGACGGCCTCGCGGTGCGCGAGCTGCTCAAGTACCCCTCCATCGAGGAGATCGTGCTGGTGGACCTCGACCCGGAGATGGTGAAGGTTGCGAAGGAGAACGCGCTCCTCGTCCAGCTCAACCAGCGGTCGATGTACTCGCCCAAGGTGACGGTGGCCAACGAGGACGCCTACCTCTGGCTCCAGCGCAACCACGGCCGCTTCGACGTCGCGCTGGTGGACTTCCCGGACCCCAACAACTTCGCGCTGGGCAAGCTCTACACCACGCGGTTCTACAAGCTGCTGGCCGGTGCGCTGGCGCCCGGAGCGCCGGTGACGGTCCAGAGCACCTCGCCGCTGATGGCCCGCCGGTCCTTCTGGTGCGTGGTGCAGACCATGGAGGACGCGGGGTTCGCCACCCGGGCCTACCACGCCCCGGTGCCCGCCTTCGGCGAGTGGGGCTTCGTGCTCGCGCGGCAGGGCGGCCTCGACCAGCCCACGGAACAGGGACAACATCGGCGGCGCGTCGTGGAT
>CAZAIE010000850.1:0-3833 GCA_964485035.1 uncultured Myxococcaceae bacterium
GCAGACGAGGAGCACGAGGGTGGGGACTCGGAGCGTCATGGCAGGCCTCTCACTGCTCCAGGTTCTTCACCGAGAACACGTCGTCCGAGAGGCCGACGTTGACGTCGACGCCGTTGAGCTGCATCAGCGTCTTGGTGCCCTTCTTGTGGTTCGTCACCACCATCTGCGTGGGGATGAAGAAGCCCTTCAGGGTGTCGGTCTTCACGAAGAGGATGGTCTTCAGCAGGGAGCCGTCCTTCTTGTCGAAGCAGTCCATCTTGGCGATGGTCCCGTTGTCCATGTCGAACCAGACGTGGGCCTTGCCGTAGGGGCTGTTGCGGGTGGGCTTCGCCTCGATCTTGTTGAACTTCTTCCCCGCGAAGACCTTGTCGGCGATGACCTCGTTTTCGGCGAGGAAGGTGTAGGTGTCGTCCTCGAAGTAGCGCTCCTCGAGGTCGTAGAACCAGAGGTCGGAGTTCACCAGCTCGCCGTCCTTGGAGGCCGCGGCGATCTTGCGGACCTTCTTCAGCGCCGGCAGGTAGAGCCGCTGGTCGGAGTCGGCGCCGCGGCGGCCGAAGGTGAGGAACTTGGTCCCGGCCACGTCCGCGGGCTCGGCGAACACCAGCAGCGCGTTCTTACCCTCGGTCTTCTGCTGGTAGAAGATGTCCAGCTTGCGGACCTTGCGGCCGCCCGACTTGTCGATGAGGGTCATGACGCTGCCAGGCGCGCGGGTGTCGTCGGGCTTCTTCAGGTCGTAGTACCGCTTGGCGACGGCCTCGCCCTTCGGGTCCGCCAGCGCGGCGCCGGGGAGCGCCGAGGCACACAGGGCCAGACCGACCATCGCTGTCAGCAGCGTCGTCTTCATCGCATCTCCTTGGGGAGGCACAATCGCGTCCCAGAACGCTCGCCTACGTCTTTGAACGACCGAGCATGTGGATGAATAGACATCAGTGTTCAGTTTGTCAAGGCAGGCTTGACAGATCGCACGCATTCTGAACATTAGTGTTCAGTCATGAAACAGGTTCCGGACAGACTCCACCAGGCAGCGTTGCGGCTCTTCGCAGAGAAAGGCGTCACTCAGGTCACGGTGACCGACCTCGCGCAGGCGGCGGGGGTGGCCCGCGGGACGGTCTACAAGCACTTCGAGACGGTCGAGTCGCTGTTCGAGCAGGTGGCGACGAAGCTGACCAACGAGCTGGCGGCGCGGGTGCTGGAGGCCTCGTCCCAGTCCAACGACCCGGCGCTTCGGGTGTCGAACGGGATGCGCTTCTTCGTTCGCCGGGCGCACGAGGAGCCGGCGTGGGGGCGCTTCCTCGTGCGGTTCGGGGCCAGCACCTCGATGCTCCGGGAGCTGTTGGAAGGTTTCCCGATGCGGGAGATGAAGCTGGGCATCGAGATCGGCCGGTTCCAGCTCCGCCCCGAGCAGATCACGGGGGCCGTGGGCGTCATCTCCGGGAGCGTGCTGGCGGCGATGTCGCTGGTGCTCGAGGGGCACAAGACCTGGCGCGAGGCGGGGTCGGACATCGCCGAGCTCTGCCTGCGGGCGCTCGGGATCCCCTTCGAGAGCGCGCGGGAACTGGCGATGGCCGAGCTGCCGCCGCTGCCGCCAGCGCCCGAGGACGACTGAGCGATCGGTCCGCGGGGCCTTCTCCTCCCGCCCTCTCTCCGGCTCCCTCCATCTGGCGGTCGCGTTGCCAGTCCGCGAAGATGGGGTCACCCATGTCCTGCCCCGACGAGTGCACGCTGCTCGACTTCGCCCAGGGGCGCCTCGTCGACGCTGAGGCGGCGGCCGTGGAGTCCCACCTCGACGCTTGTCCCGAGTGCCGCGCTCTCGTCGCCGAGGCCGCTCGTGAGGCCGCGACGCCGTCCTCCGCAGATCTCTCGGTGGAGCCGGAGCCCGCGTCTGCGTACACGCGGCTGGGTCGCTACCTGGTCCTCGAACTGGTCAGCGCCGGGGGCATGGGGGTCGTCTACTCGGCCTTCGACCCCGATCTCGAGCGCAAAGTCGCCCTGAAGCTCCTGCGGCCCCAGACGCACGGCGCGGAGACCGCGACCGAGGCCCAGGGCCGGCTGCTGCGCGAGGCGCAGGCGATGGCCCGGCTCTCGCACCCCAACGTCCTGCCGGTCTTCGACGTGGGGACGATGGGGGAGCAGGTCTTCGTCGCCATGGAGCTGGTCGAGGGCGGCACGCTCGGGGACTGGCTGGCGGGCGCACCACGGCACTGGAAGGACGTGGTGGACGTGTTCCTCGAGGCTGGCCGCGGCCTCGCCGCCGCCCACGCCGCGGGACTGGTCCACCGCGACTTCAAGCCCAGCAACGTCCTCATCGGGCGCGACGGCCGGGTCCGCGTCACCGACTTCGGTCTCGCCCGCGCGACCTGGACGCCAGAGGAGCCCCGCCAGGGCGGGCTCCCAGTCGGCTCTGGATCATCGACCGCAGGGACTCCCGCGTACATGTCGCCGGAGCAGCTCCGCGGCACGGGGGCGGACGCCCGCAGCGACCAGTTCAGCTTCTGCGTGGCACTCTGGGAGGGCTTGTACGGCCAGCGTCCCTTCGGTGGGGCGACGCCGGAGGAGCACGCACGCGAGGTCCAGGAAGGACGCCCGCGCCCGTTGCCACCGTCGACTCGGGTGCCTGCGTGGCTGCACCGGGTGCTCCTGCGAGGGCTGCGCCCAGCTCCGGAGGACCGCTTCCCGTTCTTCGAGAGCCTGCTGCAAGCCCTCGCGCGCTCGCAGCGCGGCGACCGGCTGCTGCGCTGGGGCGCCGGGGCAACGGCCGCGCTGGCCCTGGCGGGCTTCGTGGCCGCCATCCAGCTCGGGCAGCCCCGGGGAGGACGATGCGCAGGCGCAGGGGCGGAGCTCGAGTCGGTCTGGTCGGGGCAGGAGCGGGCCCAGGTCGAGGCGGCGTTCGCCGAGGCGGGGCTCGCGCGCGACTTCGCCGCGTTCGACGCCTCCCTGCGCCGCTGGATCGGGGACTTCCGGGCGCTCGCCGCCGGGCTCTGCTCGCTGCCGGACGCCGGACGTGGGCGCTGCCTCGAGGCCGCGGGGACCGATCTTTCGGCGCTGGTGGCGATGACGGGTCGCGGGCCGTCGGTCGCCCGGGCGCGCGAGGCGCTGGCGGCCCTCGAGGTTCCCACGGCCTGCCTCTCGGCCCACGACGCCGATCGTCGCTGGCCGGTGCTCGCGCCCGAGCTCACGCAGGCACGTCGGAGGCTCGCGGAGGCCGAGGCGATGCTCTCCCTCGGCCGGAAGGAGGAGGCCGCGGCGATGTTCGAGGAGCCGGTGCCGCCAGGGCTCGAGGCGAGGCGGCTCCTGGGGCGAGCCAGGGCGATGCAGCCCCAGTCTCCCGGACCGTTCCTCGAGGCGGTGGTGGCCGCCGAGGCGGCGCGCGAGCCGGCCGTCGCCGCGCGGGCCTGGGTGGGGATGCTCTCGGTGCGGCCCGTGCTGCCGGTGGTGGAGCTGCACCGGTCCGCCCTGCACGCGCGGGCGCTCTTCACTGCCGCCGGAGGCGACTCGGCAGGAGAGGCGCGCCTTGCGCTCGCGCTGGCCAGAGCGCTGCTGGTCGCCGGCGACTCCGACAGCGCGGCCGAGGCGCTCGGGCCTGCGGAGGTCCCAGCCGCGACGCCGCTCGTGCTGGCTGAGATTGCGCTCCTGAAGGTGGAGCTGGCCGTTGCCCGGAAGGCCACGCCCGAGGCGATCGCCGGGATCGCGGAGGCCGCGACGGTCCGGATCGGGGAGACCTTCGGGGCCCGCAGCCCGCGAGCGGCAGCGATGCTCTACGAGCTGGGGCGGACGCTGCGGCGCGGAGGGCTCGTCGCCGACTCCAGGAAGGCGCTCGAGGCGGCGCTCCAGGC
>CAZAIE010000851.1:0-3434 GCA_964485035.1 uncultured Myxococcaceae bacterium
GTCCAGGGCACACCCAACGTCCGGGCGGTGAGCCCGCGGCTGCGCTTCACGGCCCAGCTCAGCAACGGCGAGCGGTCTTCGGTCGTGCTCGGGCTGGGTCTCGAGCCCAAGGCCGAGGCCCAGGTCTGCCCGCTGGGCATCGGGGTCGTGCGCGACGCGCCGGGGTCGTTCAACTCGCTGCTCTCCGGGCAACCGCTCGACGCCAGCGCTCCGGACGGGGTGCTCATCGCCGCGGACCTCGCGCGCGGGCTGGGGCTCGAGGTGGGCGACCCGGTGACGCTGCTCGCGCAGACCCGGAACGGATCGCTCGACACGGCCGATGCCACGGTGCGCGGCGTCTTCCGCCTCGACGACCCGATGAGCAACAAGCTGCTGGTGCTGGTGGGGCTGGACCTCGCGCAGCGGCTGCTGCACATGCCGGGACGCGCGACCGCGCTGGCGGTGGCGGTCCACGACGAGGCGAGGCTGGACGAGACCCGCGCCGGGCTCGATCGCGCGCTGGCCGGCGTCCACGGCGTCGATGCCCGAGCCCACCCGTGGACCGAGCTGACGCCGTACCTGCGCGACGTCATCGTCCTCCAGCGGGACATCTTCAACGTGGTGCTCGTGGTGGTGCTGCTGCTGGTCGCCGCCGGGGTGGTGAACACCACGCTGATGTCCGTCCACGAGCGTCGCCGGGAGATCGGCTCGCTGATGGCCATGGGCTTCCGGCGCCGGTCGATCGTCCTCTTGTTCCTCATCGAGGCGGCGGCGCTGGCGTCGCTCGCCTCGCTTGCGGGCGCTGGGCTGGGGACAGGGCTGGTGGTCGCGCTCCAGCACACCGGCATCGGCTTCCCCATCCCGTCCGGCACCGTGCTGCTCGTCTATCCCGAGGTGCACTCTGCGCACCTCTTGCTCGCCGTCGGCGCAACCAGCCTGGTCGCCCTCGCCGCCGGGCTCTGGCCTGCCTACACCGCGTCCCGGCTGCATCCGGTCGAGGCGCTCCGGTCCACCTGAGGAGTCGGAAACATGAAGAAACTCAGCCTCTTTGCCGCCCTGTTCCTGCTCTGGTCCGCCAGCTCCCTCGCGGCCGCGCCCGCTGCCGAGCCGACCGCCGACGAGGTGCTCGCCAAGGTGGACGCCATCCTCGGCCCGCCCGAGTTCGAGGCCAAGCTGACCTTCGTGACCCGCAAGCCGAAGGGGGAGAGCACCTTCTCGATGTCCTACCTCGCGAAGGGCTCGAACAAGTTCCGGCTGCGCTTCCTCTCGCCGCCGGACGACTCGGGGGCCGAGGTGCTTCGCGTCGGCGACGACTTCTGGCACTACCTGCCCAACCTGAAGCGGGCCCTGAAGATCTCCGCGAAGCAGGAGTTCCACGGCGGTGACTTCGCGAACTCCGACGTGCTCCGGGTCGACCTGCGCCGCGAGTACACCGCGAAGTTCGGCGAGGGCGCCCCGGCGGATCAGTGGCTGCTCGACCTCAGCGCCCGCAGCGACTCGGTGACCTATGCCTCGGTGAAGGTGTGGGTCCGGCGCAAGGACTTCCAGCCGCTGGTCTTCGAGTACTCCTCGGCGGCGGGCAAGAAGGTCCGGCGGATGGAGCTGTCCGACGTGAAGGCGTTCGGGCCGCTGGTCCGCCCGGCGCGGATGGTGATGCGCAACCTGCTCGAGCCCAAGCGCACCAGCGAGCTGGTCTGGGAGTCGCTGTCCTTGCGCAAGGACCTGGACGACGCGCTCTTCGAGTCCACGGCGCTGGGGAGGTAGCGATGTCCATCGCCAGGCTGCGGGGAATCACCAAGACCTACCGGCTGGGCCACGGCGAGGTCGCCGCGCTCCGGGGCGTGGACCTCGACGTCCACGAGGGCGAGCTGTCGGCGCTGGTCGGCCCGTCGGGCTCGGGGAAGACGACGCTGCTCAACGTCCTGGGCTGCCTCGACCTGCCCACCAGCGGCACCTACGAGCTGGGCGGGACCAAGGTCACGGCCACCGACCCGGACGACCTCGCGGCGCTGCGCGCGAACGCCATCGGGTTCGTGTTCCAGAACTTCAACCTCATCCCGGTGCTGGACGTGGCCGAGAACGTGGAGCTGGCCCTGACCTGCGCCGGCCAGGTGGACAGGGCGAAGCGCCGCTCGCGTGTCGCGGAGGTCATCGAGGCGGTGGGGCTCGCGAAGTTCGCCAGGCACCGGCCCGACGAGCTCTCGGGCGGGCAGCGCCAGCGGGTGGCCATCGCCCGGGCGCTGGCGCCGAAGCCGCGGCTGGTGCTCGCCGACGAGCCCACGGCCAGCCTCGACACCGACACCGCGCTCGAGATCGTCGACCTGTTCGTTCAGCTCAACCGCGAGCACAAGGCGACCATCCTCTTCTCCACCCACGACCCGCGGGTGCTGGACCACGCCCGAAGGCTCATCCGCGTGCAGGACGGGCGGCTCTCGGAGACCCCGGTGGTGGGCAAGGCCTGAGCGTGCGCGCGCGTCTCTTCGTCCTCCTCGCCGCGGCAGTGGTCGCTGCCCCGTCGCTGGCCGACGCCAAGGCCTGGCAGGGGATCACTCCGCGCGAATCGACGGGCACCGACGTCGTCGCCGCGTTCGGCGAGCCGTGGAAGCGGCTCACCCAGGGCGAGAAGTCGCTCCTGGTCTACGGCAAGCAGCGCCCCATCAAGGGCACCTCGCAGGTCCAGTTCACGCTGCTCCCGACCGGCGTCGTCGAGGAGATCGCCGTGTTCCCGGCCTCGCGGGTCTCGACGGCGGAGGTCGAGTCCACGTTCGGGCGCATCTGCCCGGCAAAGCCCGTCGACGACCGGCGCTGCTACCAGAAGGTCCTCACCGAGCCCGAGTATGCGGTCGCGCTCTGGTACAAGCGGCAGGGCCTCAGGGTCTTCCTCTCGGCCGACCGGAAGACGGCAGTCTCTTTCGTCTACACCGCGCCGGTCGGGCAGGCGCCATCCCCACCCAGGCCAGCGAATCCTCCGACCACGACGGCCGCGCCCACGGCGTCCGTGACTCCCGAGCCCGAGCCTGCGGAGCCGCCGGAGGCAGGGGAGGCGTCGCCGGATCCGTTCTTCCGCTTCGCGCTGCGTGGCTTCATCGAGAGCCGGCTCTTGCTGCTCGACCGGGACGAGGATGCGCGGCTCGAGGGCCTGTGGCCGAAGCCGGCAGGGGAGCGGGGACGGCTTCGGCTCAACCTCCAGCCCTCGGTCCGGACGCGCGGCGACCATGCCGGAGCCTCGGCGGATCTCGGGGTCTATCTCGCGACCGACGAGCCCAAGGTCCTGTTCCTCATCGACGAGCTGTACCTCGACGGCCGGCTGGGCCCGGTGCGGCTGCTCGCGGGGCGCAAGCGACAGGTCTGGGGCAGCGGCATCGCGGCGAACCCGACGGATCTCGTGAACCCCGCGAAGGATCCGCTCGCGCCGGAGCAGCAGCGGACCGGCGCGTTCCTTCTCCCGCTGGTCG
>CAZAIE010000851.1:3444-3828 GCA_964485035.1 uncultured Myxococcaceae bacterium
CGCGGCAGGCGTCGAACAAGTGGGCGCTGCCGGACGACCTGGACTTCGACGCGGCGCTCTACACGGCCCGGCTCCGGGTGCTGGTGGCAGGCTTCGACCTCGACGCCATGTACTTCCGCGATCAGGCGCGGAAGAAGAACCTCTTCGGGCTCTCGGCCTCGGGGTTCCTGGGCACGCTCTTGGAAGTCCACGCTGAGGCACGCGGCCGCTCAGGGGACTCGGACGTGCCCGCGGTGCCACAGATCCCCGGGTGCGGCGAGCCGCTCGAGCCGGCGACGCGGGGGTTCTCGCTCACGGCCCTCGCTGGCATCCGGCTCCACTTCGACGACCAGAGCATCGGCACGGCCGAGTACCTGTTCGACTCGAACTCGCTCGATGGCCCGA
>CAZAIE010000852.1:0-3822 GCA_964485035.1 uncultured Myxococcaceae bacterium
CATCGAGGGCGGCCCCGCCCAGTCCCTCGCCGTGGGCGTCCAGGTCTACGGAGGCAAGCCGAGCTTCGTGAGCAACACCTTGATCCGGGGAGCGGCGCCCGCTGCGGGCGGCACGGCGCCGGGGTACTCGGTGGGGATGCGGGTCGTGAAGGAGGCCGGCGCGACGGCCTCTCCATCCGCCACCGTGCAGAAGAACGGACTCGTCACCGGCGGCGCCGCGACGACCCTGGCGGCGGGCGTGGTGCTGACCGGGAGCGTGGGCGCGCGCTTCTCTGGCAACGCCATCACCGGCGGCACGGCGACGGAGGACACCTGGGGGTTCGCGGACTCGACCCTCGACGCGACCGACCTCGGTCGCTCGACGCAGCTCGTCCTCGACTCCAACGTCATCCGCTCCACCGCGAGCGGGAGCCCGGCGCGGTCGATGGGCCTCGTCCTGCGCGCCACTGACGGCGCCGTGACCAACAACCTCGTCTTCGGCGGCTTCGGCGCCTACGCGGTGGGAGTGTCCCTCGCCGGTCAGAACTCCACCGGCGGAACGAGCCCGAGCCTGAGCGTCGCCAACAACGTGATCGACGCGCAGGGGGCGTCTTCGTCCACGGCGACGCCCAAGGCGATCGCGGTGCAGCTCTCGACCTTCGGACTCGGGACGCTGCGCTACGGGGCGCTGGTGAACAACATCCTCCTCAGCGGACGCACCGCCCCCACGCGCGTGCTGGTCCTCGAGTCCCCCGGGATGGGCACCATCGACGCCGCGGAGTTCCACAACAACGACCTCGTGCTCGACCCCGGCGCGGTGTTCTACCGGCCGGACACCGGACCGGACCTGACGACGCTCACTGCGGTGAACGCGCACGCGGCGAACTACGGGAGCAACCTCTCCGAGGCCCCGAAGTTCGTGGATGAGTCCGGAGGCGACTACCACCTCACCTCGACCTCGCCCTGCGTGGACAAGGGCCAGGGCTCGGGAGCGCCGGTGACGGACATGGATGGCGATGCGCGCCCGAAGGGCTTGGGGGTGGACATCGGCGCGGACGAGCTCTGAGGCTCGGCCGGAGCGGTCGGACCCGCACCGGGCGGTCCCGGTGCGGGGCTCTCGCAGGTCGAAACGCTGATTCGGGTGGACCGTCACCGCCAGTCATGAGCCCATGCTCTGCCATCACTTCCTGGAGGAAGCTGAATGAACGTCCGCTCGCTGTCCCTGACTCTCTTGTTGGTCCTGGCTGCTTGCTCCGGACCCGACTCGGCTCCTGACGCCGGCCTCGATGGTGGAGTGGCGGCCTCCCTGGACGCGGGCGACGCCGGCGGGACGATCGTGTTGCCCGGTGCGGACGCAGGCTCGGCGGACGTGTTCCACCGCCTGTCGATCGCCGCGTCGCCGATCTACTCGACCAGCATCACGACCGGGACCGAGAAGCCGGTCTCCGGGAGCATCATGATCACCCGCGGGTCGAAGGACGTGACCGACGCCGTGGTGAAGCTGAACGGCGTGCAGATCCCGTGGTGGACCAGCGGGCTCTACGACGTCGATGAGGCGCAGGTCCCGGCCCTGGGCCCAGGGGCCACCGTCACCATCGAGGCCACCACCACCGACCCGCCCGAGACCCGGACCCTGACCTTCACCTGCCCGCCGGCCATCGACATCGCCACGCCCGCCGCCAACTCGCTGGTCACGCCGAACCAGGACGTGGACGTCACCTGGTCCCCGGGCATCCCCTTCGACGCGATGCGCATCGCCGGCGGCCCCATCCTGGGCAACTACGCCTGCTTCACGAAGGACAGCGGCAACGAGGTCTCGGCGATGGGCCACGGCGCGGAGTTCATCTCCCTCACCGTGGGCCAGACCAGCCAGAAGGTCGGCCTCGGCGACTGCAAGCGCTACCTGCTGGAGCTGCAGTACCCGGGGAAGATGGTCACCTCGAACGAGGGCGGCGGCTTCGACATGGGCTACTGCAGCCTCCGTCACCGCATCTGGCTGCGCGGGCCCTGACCCGGGTTCTCCCGTGAGCGAATCGCACGCCTGGCTCCTGTTTCTGGTCCTCTGTGGGCTCGGCCTCGCGGCCGTCGCTCTGCTGCAGCGAGAACAGGCGAGGCTCCGGGAGGCGCTCGCGAGCCTTGCCCGGAGTCCTATCGGCGACAAGTTCACGTTCGAGATCGCGGGGCAGCGGGTCCAGGGCGAGTTGATGCTGCCCGGGGTGCTCTTCCGCGTCTCGACGGCGCCGCTGCCCACCGTTCGTCTCCACCCCATGACCTTCCTCGAGCGACTGGGGATGCGCATCGGGCTGGACCGCAAGTTCCACACGGGTGATCGGAGCTTCGACGCGCGGGTCTACGTCAACTCCGACGAGACGGACGCCACCCTGCGTCGGCTGCTCGAGCGCGAGTCCGTCCGGAGGGCGTGCCTGGCGCTCGTGTCACTGGGGCTCACCGTCTCGCTCACTGCCCGGGGAGTCGGGGTCCAGACCAGCACCTGGGAGCACAGACGGAGAAGCGCCGAGATCGCCCGGCTGCTGGCCGAACTGGCGAGCGAGCTGCCTAAGCCCATCGGAGAGCCAGTTCGCCGGTTCAGGGGCGTCGCGCTCCTGGTCACGTGGCTTCTCTGCTGCTACGGGCTCTTGGTCTTCTCTGCCTGGGCCAAGGCCCCTCCCGTACCGTGGCCGCTGGACCGCGCCTCGGCAGACTTGGCTCAACTTGCGGGCCTCGGTGCAACGGCGCTGATGATCGCGGCGCTCGTCCTGCTCGTCCGCGGGCGGGCCTTTGCGCTGCGGCTCCTGATCGTCCTCGGGGGGATCGCGCTCTTGGTCGCCCCGAACTCGAGCGCGCAAGCGCTGCTGAAGGCCAACCGGCGCTTCGACTCGGGCCCGACCCAGACACAGGTGACGACGGTGGTTGGCATGCCCTCCCGGGGTGTGCTCGTGGTGACCTCCTGGAGGCCGGGCAGGGCGAAGGAAGTCGTTGGTGTTCCCTCCGCGAGTGGCCTCGCTCCCGGAGACCAGGTGACGGTCCGCGTTCATGGCGGCGCCCTGGGCTGGGCCTGGGCAGAGGTCGTGGACGAGCCCCGGTGGAGGCGGCGCTACAGCCGCGCGAGCAGCACCGCCGGCTCGTCGTGGCCTGGGCGGCCGATGACCTCGAAGGGGAGGACCATAGGCAGCTCGCGCACGACCCCGGCCGCTCGCACCACGGCCTGTGCCGCCCAAGCGAGGCTGGTGAGCAGCAGCAGCTCGCGCACGGACTCGAAGGCCGGGTCCTCGAGCAGCTTCGGGTCGTCCTGGACGGCGTCGTAGAGCATGGGCAGCGGGTCGGGCTCGAAGGCCGGCGCCTCGCGGAAGGCGACCTTGCCGGGGTGGAAGGTGCCGTCGGGCTCCCAGCGGTGGCCGGCGCAGCCCTTGGCCCAGACGTCCGAGGCGATCCACGGCTCCACGTCGTCGCCGACCCACTCGAAGACCAGCGCCGAGAGCGCCCCGAGTCCGTTGCGCTTGCGGTACAGCGGCACGTGCTCGGTCAGTGCGCTCACGAGATGGTCGATCATCTCGTCGAACACCAGGCCGTCCAGGTCGGCGAGGAGGTCGCGCAGCTTCGGGCTGAGGGACGCGCGGTCGAGCTCGGCGCGGACCTTCGCGGCGCGGAGGAGTGGGGTGTCGAGCTGCATCGGGGGCTCCTGGCGAGCGGGTTGAATCGGGGAAGCAGCGGTCATCATGCCAAGGTCGGAGGACGAGGGTTCGGTAGCGGCCGGGCAAGCCAGCGCGCCGCTTCTCGGATTGATGCGGCGGTCCAGCGACTCTCTTCCCCCCCGGAGCGGGCTTGATGCACGTTGTGAGGTCA
>CAZAIE010000853.1:0-3805 GCA_964485035.1 uncultured Myxococcaceae bacterium
CCGATCATCACCGAGGCGTCGGTCTCTGCCTTGAAGCCGCCGCCCTCGCGCGCGAGCTTCGCGGCGAAGGACACTGCAGCCACCACCGAGGCCTCCTCGACGGCCATGGGCACGAGGTAGTCGCGGCCGTTGACGCAGAGGTTCAGGCCCACGCCCAGCGGCAGCGGGAACGTTCCCACCGCGTTCTCGACCATCCGGTTGGCGATCTCGTGAGGGAGCGCGCCCTCGGCGCGCAGGACCGACAGTTCCTCGTCGGTTAGCCCCTGCGCGCGGCCGAGCGTGGTCACCCGCTCGTTCATCGGCAGCTTGTAGAAACCGGGGAGCCTCGAGGTGCGGTTCGAGTCGTCGTGGCCCGTGGTCATGCCAGTGCCTCCGTCCATTCCTTGAGCAGCGGGCCGAGCACCCGCGGCCGCTCTCGCAGCTCGCTGACCGCCCGGCAGCCGGTGAGTACCATCGCCATCCGCAGCCCCGCCACCACCGATTCCAGCGCGGCCTGCACCGAGCCGGCCTGCTGGGCCTGGAAGACCGGAAGCGCCATGCCCACCACGTCGGCGCCCAGCGCCAGGGCCTTGGCCGCCTGCAGGCCGTCGCGGATGCCGCCGCTGGCGATGAGCTGTGCGCGGTCGCCGACGCGCCGGCGCGCCCCGAGGATCGCCGCGGCGGTGGGCACGCCCCAGGTTGCGAACGGCGCCGCGCCCGCGTGGCCGCGGCGCTGCATCTCCACCGCGACCCAGGAGGTGCCTCCGGCGCCGGAGACGTCGAGGCAGCGGATGCCCGCATCCACCAGGCGGGCGCAGACCGAGGGCGAGATGCCGCAGCCGGTCTCCTTCACCAGCAACCGGGGCCCCAACTCGCGCGCCAGGGTGGTCAGCGCCGCGAGCCCGCCGCGGAAGTCCCGGTCGCCCTCGCGCTGGGCCAGCTCCTGCGCCACGTTGAGGTGCACCGCGATGCCGTCCGCGCCGATGTCGTCCATCAGCGCCCGCACGCGATCGACGCCCAGCTGCACCACCTGCGCGAGCCCGATGTTGCCCACCAGCGGAAGCGTGGGCGCAACGTCGCGGACGGCGAAGGTCTTCGCGGCCTCGGGGCGCTCCAGCATCGCGCGCTGGCTGCCGACCCCGAACGCCAGGCCGAGCCGCTCCGCCGCCGCGGCGATCTCCCGGTTCACCGCTGCGCCACGCTCGGTGCCGCCGGTCATCCCAGTGACGAGGATCGGCGCTCGCAGGCGCTTGGAGAGGAAGTAGGTCCCCAGGTCCACGTCCTCGTCGGCGAGGTCGGGGAGCGCGTCGTGGACCAGCTGCACCTGGTCGAGGAGCGTGCCGTTGAGCGCAGGCTCCACGCCGCCGCGGGCGCAGATGTCCAGATGCGCGTCCTTGCGGCTGGCCGTCTCCTGCGCGGGGTCGATGGGCGAGCTTGGTGTCGTCATGGCCCGGCCGCCCAGGCAAGTTCGAGGCCAGCCCACGCCAGGAGTCACCCGCTGCCCGGCTCTCCTTCGGCACAGTGCGATGTCGCGCGTTCGTGCGGTATCGCACCCCGGGCAGGGGTCCGTGGCGCGGTGCGTCGTGAGCAATTCTGCGGGTGGAGCCGTTGGCCCGGCTTGTGCTCAAGGGCGCCGCCTTGTCTATTGCGCGAGAGGCGACATGGCGGACCTCGACCACCTGCTCTTGAAGACCAGCCGGACGTTCGCGCTGGCGATCCCCCGGCTGCCGGAGCCGACCCGGCGCGAGGTGGGCGTCGCCTACCTGCTCTTCCGCATCGCCGACACCTTCGAGGACGCCACGCGCTGGCCGCGGGCGCAGCGCATCGCCGCGCTCGAGGAGTTCGTGGGGCTGGTGAAGGCGCCGGACGCCGCGCGCGCCGCCCAGGCCACGCAGCGCTGGATGGCGTCGCCCCCCTGCGACAACGCGGACTACCTGGAGCTGCTGGGCGAGACCCCCGCGGTGCTCGCCGAGCTGGAGGCGTTCCCGCCCTCGCACCGGGCCATCGTCGCGCGCCACACGCTGCGGACCGCCGAGGGCATGGCCGGGTTCGTCGCCCGGGGAGAGGCGGACGGCAGCCTGCGCCTGCCCGACGTCCCGGCGCTGCAGCAGTACTGCTACGTGGTCGCGGGCATCGTGGGCGAGCTGCTCACCGACCTCTTCCTCGAGACCTACCCGCTGGCCTCCATCGAGACGCTGCTGCGCGAGCGCGCGGTGGCCTTCGGCGAGGGGCTGCAGCTGGTGAACATCCTCAAGGACTCCAGCGACGACGCGAAGGACGGCCGGGTCTACCTGCCGCCCACCGCGTCGCGCGCCGAGATCCTGTCGATGGCGCGCGCGGACCTGACGCGGGCGTCCGAGTACGTCCTGGGCCTGCAGCAGGCCCGGGCACCGGGGGGAGTCGTGGAGTTCACCGCGCTCCCGGTGCTGCTGGCGCGCGCGGCGCTGGACGAGCTGGAGAAGCACGGCCCGGGCAGCAAGGTGAGCCGGACCGCGGTGGCCCTGATGATGGGCAAGCTGCGCAACGACCTGCAGGCCGGGACCCCCGTCCTCGCCTGACCCCGAACGATCGCACGCACGTCCCGGCCGCCGTCGTGGCCGGTTCCCGTTGGAGGAGCGTCCCATGTACATCCACGCCGAGATGCCCGAGAGCCACCAGTCGCTGCGGAGCATGCTGCGCAGCTTCTGCGAGGAGAAGGTGAAGCCCTTCGCGCACGAGTGGGACCGGGACGAGAAGTTCCCGCTGGAGATCGTCCGGGAGCTGGGCCAGCTCGGGGTGATGGGGATGCTGGTGCCCGAGGAGTACGGCGGCTCGGCGATGGACGAGCTGGCGCTGGCCATGGCGGTCGAGGAGATCGCCCGGTACGACGGCTCGCTGGCGCTGACCGTGGCCTCGCACAACGGCCTGGGCTCGAGCCACATCCGGGTGTTCGGCAACGAGAGCCAGAAGAAGCGGTACCTGCCGCGGCTGGCCTCGGGCGAGTGGCTGGGCGCGTGGGCGCTGACCGAGCCGGGCTCCGGGTCGGACGCTGCGGCTCTGTCGACCACCGCGGTGCGCGAGGGCGATCACTGGCTGCTGAACGGCTCCAAGATGTTCATCACCCAGGGCACCGTGGCCGGCGTGTGGGTGGTGCTGGCGTCGACCGACGCGGCGAAGAAGCAGAAGGGCATCACCGCCTTCATCCTCGAGCGCGGGACGCCGGGGTTCCTGCAGCGGCCCATCCACGGCAAGCACGGGATGCGCTCCAGCGACACCGCGGAGCTGGTGCTGGAGAACGTGCGCGTGCCGGACACGCAGCGGCTGGGCGAGGTCCACATGGGCTACGTGAACGCCCTGTCCATCCTCGACGGCGGGCGCATCACCATCGCGGCGCTGTCGGTGGGGCTGGCGCGCGGGGCGCTCGAGGAGTCGGCGAGCTACTCGCGCGACCGGCAGACCTTCGGGCAGTCGCTGGCCGGGCACCAGGCCATCCAGTTCATGATCGCGGACATGGCCACCGAGACCCACGCGGCGCGGCTGATGGTGCACCAGGCGGCGCGCATGGCCGACCAGGGCGTGCGCTGCTCGCGCGAGGCGTCCATGGCCAAGCTCTTCGCCTCCGAGGCGGCGATGCGCGCGGCGACCAAGGCCGTGCAGATCCACGGCGGCTACGGCTACATCAACGAGTTCCCGGTGGAGCGCTACCTGCGCGACGCCAAGCTCTGCGAGATCGGCGAGGGGACCAGCGAGGTCCAGCGCATGGTCATCTCGCGCTACGTCCTCAAGGGCTGAAGGAGGCCAGCAGCGATCGAGGTGGCGCCGGAGGGCGGGCTTCGTAGAGCCAGGC
>CAZAIE010000854.1:0-3798 GCA_964485035.1 uncultured Myxococcaceae bacterium
CTTCTGGACCCTCGCGCTGCTGCTGCTGCACCGGGCGGTCTTCGAGGGCCGGCGGGCCGACTGGCTCCTCGCTGGCCTCGCGATGGGGCTCGCCTTCGACGCCAAGTACACCGCGGTGTTCCTGCAGGCAGGGCTGGGAGCCTTCCTCCTCCTCGCGCCGCGGCAGCGTCGCTGGCTGCGCACCCCCTGGCCGTACCTCTCGATCCTCGTGGCCCACGCGGCGATGGCGCCGGTCTACGCCTGGAACGCGACGCACGGCTTCGCCTCGTTCCTCTTCCAGAGCGCGGGGCGGACGGGCAACGTCGGGGGCCCGGGGCTGACCAACGTGGGCAAGCTGCTGGCGACCCAGGGCTTCCTGCTCCTCCCGGTGCTGCTGGTCGCGGTGGGCTGGGCCTGCGTCCGCTCGCTCGGGGCCCTGCGCCGTCCAGGGCGTCGCGGCAGCGAGCGGGTGCTCTTCCTCGCCTGCTTCGCGGTCCCGCTCCCGGCGGCTTTCGGGGCGCTCTCGTTCTTCTCGCTGGTCAAGCCCAACTGGATCCTTCCGGCCTACGTCGCCGGCATCCTGCTCGCGGTGCGGCTGCTCCCGTGGCGTCGCGCCTTCGTGGCCAACGTCGCCTTGGGGCTCGCGGGGCTCGCGGTCACCGCGGTGCAGGTCCTGGCGTATCCCGTGCCGATCCAGAGCGACGACACCTGGTTCGGCTGGAAGGACCTCGCGGCGCAGGTGCAGCAGCGGGCTGCCAAGGAGCAGGTCGGCTTCGTCTTCGCGGCCGACGACTACAAGACCACCGCCGAGCTGCGCTTCTACTCCGACCTCCCGGTCTACGCGGGGAACGTGCTGGGGCGCCGGGCGCTCCAGTTCGACTACCTGGGGGAGGACCTCGCGGCGCTCACCGGGAAGGACGCCCTCTTCTTGGACTCCCGGCCGCGTGATCGGACCCCCGGGCGGGGCGGCGAAGTGGCGGAGGACCTGCGGGAGCGATTCGCCTCGGTGGAGGAACTCGAGCCCATCCTCCTGCGCCGTCGCGGCGAGGTGGTGCGCAAGTTCTTGATCTTCAAGGCGGTCGGCTACCGGGGGCCTCCGGGCCGCTAGGCTCTTTGGCCTGGCGGGGAACAACAGGGCTTCCAGCAGGGGGCGGCATGTGCGTTTTCGCCCGCGTCCTTGCCGATTCGGCCCTTCGTGGGGAGCAGGGCGCGGGGCTATAGTCTGCGAGTCCCAAGGCCGAGGAGAAACGCCATGGCTTCCCACCCGTCCCGGTCCGGCGCGCGCGCGCCGGTGCTGGTGCTTCTGCTCGCCGGTCTGCTGGCGCTCCCCTTCACGTCGTGCAACTGCGGCGAGGTCGTCCTCCCCTGGGAAGAGGACGTCGGCGGCAGCCCCGGCGACCCCGACGCCACTGCGACCGTGGACGCCAGCGAGGCGGTGGACTCGGGTGAGGCCCTGCCCGACGGCGGCGAGGGCGAGGACGCGGGGGAGGGTGTCGACGCGGGCCAGCCTGCCGACGCCGCCGAGGGCGACGTGGGCACCGCCTGCCCCGAGGTCGACTGCACCGGCAAGTGCGGCCCGGTCCGGGACTTCTGCAGCGGCAACGTGAAGCAGTGCCCCGCTTGCGCTCCGGGCCTGGTGTGCACCCTCGACACCCACCAGTGCGTCGAGCCGGCGATCACCTGCCTCCAACTCGGCGCGGAATGCGGGCGCATCCGCAACACCTGCGGCGAGCGGCTGAACTGCGGCTCCTGCTCCGACGTGAACGAGGAGTGCGACCGCAACACCCACAAGTGCGTGCCCTGCTCGTCGCCCACCTGCGAGGACCAGGGCTACCAGTGCGGCATGCAGTGGCTGGGCTGCGGCCCCAACTCCAACAAGACAGACTGTGGCACCTGCCCCTCCGGCCACACCTGCAACCAGGGCATCTGCGAGGAGAACTGCACCCCGAGGCCGGCCGCCGAGATCTGTGCGGAGGCCAGGGCGAACTGCATGACCATCTCCGATGGCTGTGGTGGACAGGTGGACTGCGGCACCTGCCCGGCTGGGCAGGCCTGCGGCGCGCGGGGCATCGGCAACCGCTGCGATCCCCCCGAGTTCCCCGACGAGTGTCTGGCCGCCGGCCGCGAGTGCGGGGCCCTGACCAGCGCCTGCGGCGGCAAGACCCTGGACTGCGGGAAGTGCACCGAACCCGAGATCTGCTGGCCTGATGGCCACTGCGCCGTGCCCTGCGTGCCCAAGACCTGCGAGAAGGACTACGCCGGGAAGTGCGGCGAGGACCTCCCCGAGGGCTGCACCCCGGGCCTCACCCTGGACTGCCGCTGCACCGGCGCCGACGTGTGCACCGCCACCGCGCCGGGCGCCACCGGGACGTGCATCACCCCTTCTGGCTGCGACAAGTTCGGCGCCAACGGCCAGGCCGGCCAGCCCTGCTCCAACGACCCCAGCGTCGACTTCCCCAAGGGCGACGGGACGAACCTCGCCTGCCCCTGTGCGGGCGCGGCCCAGTGCGTGAAGGACGGGGCCCTGGTGGGCGCCGGCGAGGCGGGCACCTGCTGCCTGAACTCCATCGCCTGCCCATCCAACGCCTGCGACTACTCGGTGAAGAACGCTTGCACCGGCGCCGACATCCCCTGCGTGTGCACCACCGCCGGGACGCACTGCAACCCGGACACCGACCTCTGCGAGACGAACCACACCTGCACCTTCTACGGCGCGACGGGGAAGGCGGGCGAGGCCTGCTCCATCGGCTCGTCGGTGGACTTCCCCAAGGGTGACGGCACCAACTTGAGCTGCCCCTGCAACTCCGGCGGCCGGTGCAACAAGCCGGGCACCACCCAGCTCGCCGACCCCAACGGCCGCAAGGGTGAGTGCTGCTTCAACACCGTCGCCTGCGCCGCCGACGAGTGCAACACCACCAAGGTGAACCCCTGCACCGGCGCCACCATCACCTGCGCCTGCACCGTGGCCGGACAGCACTGCAACAACACCACCAACAAGTGCGAGGTGGACAACGGCTGCTCGAAGTTCACCAGCGGCCAGGCCGGCCAGCCCTGCTCCAACGGCGCGAGCCCGGCGTTCCCCAAGGGCGACGGGACCAACCTCACCTGCGCCTGCAGCGCCCAGGGCGCCCAGTGCTTCTCCGGCAGCGCGCCCCTGCCCAACGGCAGCCCCACCCAGGGCACCTGCTGCGTCCCCGACACCTGCCCGGCGAACAGCTGCGCCACCATCACCGACCACTGCTCGGGCCAGCAGATAGCCTGCGCGTGCACCGCTCCGGGCACGCACTGCAACACCACCACCAACCAGTGCGAGGCGAACCTCGACTGCGCCGCCTACAGCGCCAACGGGGCCATCGGCGACGTCTGCTCGAACGGGCCCAGCTTCAGCAACGGCGGCACCCCGCCCACGTTGCTCACCTGCGCCTGCACCGGCAGCAACGTGGTCTGCTCCAACGGCACCAGCGTGGTCCCGGGCACCGGCTGCGGCACCGCCGCGAACCCCTGCCCGCAAGGCACCTGCTGCCAGAACACGGTGACCTGTGGCGGAAACCCCAACCGGCGCTGCAACGTGACCCTCAAGAACAGCTGCACCGGCGCGGACATCAACTGCGGCTGCGACGCCAACTACTACTGCGACGCCCCCGCGGACGGCATCTGCCGGGCCTACCTCCAGTGCAACAACCACGTCCCCCCGGCCAACGGCGCCGAGGGCGCGCCCTGCAGCACCAGCAACAACGTCGAGTTCCCGCGATGGCCGGTTCCGCCGGGCAACTGCTCGACCGCGGGGTGCCCCGCCGACGCCACCGGCCGCACCTGCCC
>CAZAIE010000855.1:0-3787 GCA_964485035.1 uncultured Myxococcaceae bacterium
GGGCAGGTCCCCGCCCAGCCCTCGCCGGCGCGACTCGTCCACCGCCCGCCGCAGCGCCGCCTGCAGCGCCTCCGGGGCTCCCAGCGGAGAGAGGAACGCGTACTGGACGTCCGACCGCTGCTCCAGCGACAGCTCGCTCGCGTGGGCTCGCAGCCAGGCGATGGCCGGCCCCATCGGCAGCGGGGCCAGCGGCTCCGTCCCCAGCAGCGCGGGGACAGCCTGGAGGTTCGGCTCGAGCCTGCCCAGCGCGGCCCACAGGCAGCGCGCCGCGCGCTTCGGTTCCTGTGCCGCGCACGCGAGCTCCCAGGCCTGGAAGTAGGGCCCCGCGGCCCAGGGCACGGCCGCCAGCGCAGGCCCCAGCCGTCGCAGCCCCTCCCGGGGGTCGGCGCACCCACGCGCCAGGACCGAGCACGCCCAGGGCGAGCCCGGGTCCACCTCCGCCAGCCGCTTCGCCAGGACCGGTCCGCTCAGCCCGTCTGTCTCGGAGAGGAGCAGTTCCAAGCCACAGGCCGAAGCCAGGCGCTCGGCGGCGGCTCCTCGGGCCTCGGGACCGAGCGACAGGAGCAGGTAGGCCACGAAGCCGGAGAAGCCGGAGGCCACGGGCAGGTAGACGCCGCTCGCGCGCTCGACGGCGCAGACCGCGCCACTGCGCGCACCTGGCTCGGGCGCCTCGTAGAGGGCAAAGAGCGTGCGGCCGGCGTCGGCGAGGGGGACGAGCAGCGGGGAGAGCCCGGGGACCAGGGCCTCCCGCTCCGCGGGGGAGAGGAAGCGCACCGGGCCGAGCGACGAGTCGGGGACGAATTCGGGGGAGGAGGTCACGACGGCAATCTCGCAAATGCGCGGCCCGGACACCACCCGCCCGTTTTCTTGGAGGTCCGCACCGCACGCCTATAATCCGGCCATGAAGATCACCGCCCTCGACATCCGGCAGAAGCAGTTCAAGCCCGCCTTCCGCGGCCACGAGCGCCGAGAGGTGGAGGCCTTCCTCGACCTCATCGCCAGCGAGTTCGAGGAGGTGGTGAAGGAGAACATCGGGCTGAAGGAGGAGACCCGGCGGATGCAGCAGCGCATCGACGAGTACCGCGAGCGCGAGAAGACGCTGCAGGAGACCATGGTCACCGCCCAGCGCATCAGCGAGGACATCAAGGCCGCCGCCAAGAAGGAGGCCGAGCTGACCATCGCCGAGGCGGAGGTGCAGTCCGAGAAGATCGTCGCCGACGCCAACCGCAAGCTGGTGCAGGTCGTGGACGACATCAACGAGATGAAGCGGCAGCGCGCCCAGTTCGAGGCGCAGCTCAAGAGCGTCATCGAGGCGCACCTCAAGCTGCTCGAGACCTTCCGCACCGCGGCGCCCACCGTGAAGATCCAGGAGAACGTGGCCTTCCTGGCGGCGAAGAAGACCGCGGACTAGCCCCGGCGGTATCCTGTTCCCCCCTCGGAGTCGGGCCGGAGCAGGCGACACCATGCACCCCGTTCGAGCGATCGCCGTCTGCGCCCTGCTGCTCGGCGGCTGCGCCGGCGCCAGCAGCGGGACCATCGCGGCCGCCGCGCTCAGCACCGCGGTCGCCGTCGGCGCCTCCGGGGTCCGGCGCTCGGCGGGAGACTGCTACACGCCCTGCGTCCCGGGCACCACCTGCAACCGCGCCACCGGCTACTGCGAGCCCCTCCCCTGCCGCGGCCAGTGCGGCCCCGGCGAGTACTGCGAGGTCGAGGGGCGCACCCAGCGCTGCGTCCGGGTGCCCACCCCGCAGCTCCAGCTCTCGGCACCCGCGGCCGATCGGTGAACGTGCCTGCCCTGCTCGGTGTCGCGGCGCTGCTGCTCATCGCCGGGTTGTGGCTGGGCCTCGCCCTTCGGGCCCGTGCCCGTCGTCGCATTGTGGAAGAGGCGGCCCTGGACGGACTCGCGCGCGAGGCAGCGCTGCGCATCGCCTGCGCCGAGCGACGCCACTCCCAGAGGGAGCGGAGGAAGACCGGCCGGCTGCTGCACTGACTGACCTCAGCTCGACAGCTTGGTGAGCAGCTCCTCGGTGCGCTTCACGCCGACCGCCCCCAGCGCCTGGCGCACCGTGGGGTAGTCCTTCAGCACCGCCTCCACCACCGACTTGCTGAACACCAGCAGGTCGCACGGCTCGAGCGTGGTCACGGTGGCCGAGCGCGGCTGGTTCGCCACCACCGCCATCTCGCCGAAGAAGGCGCCCCTGCCGAGCTGGGCGATGGGCTTCACGGTGCCGAAGTCGTCCGCGCTCACCACCACCTTGCCGGAGACGACCACGAAGAACTCGGCCCCCGCCTCCCCTTCCCGGCAGAGGACCTCGTCCGCCGCCGCCGAGCGGCGCTGGGCGCCCTCGAGCAGCCTCGTCCGGCCGGCCTCGTCCAGCAGGCTGAAGAGCTTCGACATCTTCGCCAGTTCGTCTGCGGTGGGCAGGGTCATGGGCCTCTTCTTACCAAGCGGTCCGCCCCAGCCGCCAGTCAGGCCCCGGGCCGAGGGACCGCTCCGGTTCCCGCATATAGAGGATGCGGGCCGTGGAACCCTGGCGGAACGTCGCAGGATCAGGACGGATTTCGGGCCTGCGCAAGCACCCGGATCCACTCGGCTCTTCGCCTCGGCCGTGAAACCCGAGGCGGTGCCGCGCAAGTGCCCGGATTCAGGCGGTCACAGGCAGACGCCCGCGCCGTTCTGGAGGTTGGGCTCCTGTGCGCGGCAGACGGTCCCCGTGGGACAGGCGTGCTCCTCGTCGCAGAGCTGCCGACAGTAGTACTGCGAGGCGCCTTCCTGGGACCAGCAGACGAGCCCCGCCGCGCAGGCGCCGCCGTTGCAGTTGGCCCCCAGCGCGAGCTGGCCGTCTCGCGAGCACCCGGTGAAGAACGCCTTCCCGGACGTCCCCCAGATCCGGCAGGTGCGCCCGGCGCCACAGTCCCCGTCCCCGAAGAGCCGGCAGCCGCACGCCCCGGCCCCGTCCAGGAAACGGTCGTCGGTGTTGCACCGATCACCGTCGGGGCACGGGTGCGAGAGGTCGCAGGAGCGGTGGCAGTAGAAGCCCTGCTCGGTCCCGATGTTCCAGCAGTCGTAGCCCTGGGCGCACTCGCTCGCCGTGGTGCAGGCGGACTCGACGATGCCGCCGGGGCCCTTGGTTCCGTACTTCATGCAGGTGCCCCGGTAGTTCCCCGTCCCCGCCTCCTCCCGCCACTTGCAGTCTCGGCCCGCGCCGCAGGTGCCGATGCCGCAGGTCTGGACGCAGGCCCCCACGCCGAGGTCGCTCATGAGCGTGCAGACGCCCTCGCCGCAGGTGCTCGAGTCCTCGCAGAGCGCCACGCACATCGGAGAGGAGGCCGACGGCACCTTGGGGCTCACCAGCGCGTTCGAGCAGAAGAGCCCCCCAGCGCAGTTGTCCCGCCCCGCCGCGAAGGTCGCCGACTTGCTCCAGGTGCACGGCTGCGCCTCCTGGACGGCCCCTTCCGACGGCACGCACTGGGTCTTGGCCTCGGTCTCGGTGGAGTACGTGAGCGTGCACTTGGGCCGGCCGGGGGACTTGCAATCCGACTCCCCCACGCGACAGGGCAGGTCCGGCAGGCACGAGTCGCCGGAGAGGCAGACGAGGCCGTCCGCGCACGCCCCGCCGGCGCCGCACTTCGCCTCCCGGAAGCACCGCGCCCCGCCGCAGACCCAGCCCGCAGGGCAGGTGCCGTCCCGGGCGCACGGGAACTCGCCCAGCGAGTCGAGGCTCTGGCCGCACGCCACCACGACGACGGCGGCGACCACGGCGGCGCCCGCTCCCACCCGACCCCA
>CAZAIE010000856.1:0-3786 GCA_964485035.1 uncultured Myxococcaceae bacterium
CCCAAACCATGCTCCGCCTGGCCGCCCTCCTCGCCCTCGCCGTCGCCCTGCTCGCCAGCTCCGCGTGGGCCGCCGAGCCCCCGCCCGCCCCGGCGCCCGAGCAGGTGAAAGTGAAGGTGGGCATCTACCTTCTCAACGTGGGCAAGTACGAGCTGGCGACCGGCACCTACACCGTGGACTTCTACCTCTCGCTGCGGTCCGAGAAGGACATGGGCGACCAGCGGTTCGAGTTCACCAACGGCCGCGGGACGCTGGACAAGCTCATCGACACCCCGCTGGAGAAGTTCTACCGGGTGCAGGGCAACCTCATGACCAACGTGGACCTGCGCTCGTTCCCCTGGGACGCACACTCGCTGCCCATCGTGCTCGAGCACGTGACCCGCACCACCAAGGAGGTGGTCTACGAGGTCGACGAGGAGCAGACCGGCATCGACAAGGAGGTGCGGATGGTGGGCTGGGAGCTGAAGAGCCACCGGGCCTTCGTCCGCAACCACTACTACCCGCCCTACAAGGAGGACTACTCGCAGTTCACCTACGTGCTCGAGGTGGGCCGGGTGAAGCTGGCCGCGAGCCTGAAGACCTTCCTCCCGGTGCTGGTGTTCCTCATCGTCACCCTGGTCTCGCTGCTGCTCGCGGCGGAGAAGGCCGACACCCGCATCGGCATGAACACCGCGCTGCTCATCGCCTCGGTCATGTTCCACATCTCCATCCAGGGCTCGCTGCCGCCGGTGGGCTACCTCACCCTCGCCGACAAGGTGCTCATCGCCACCTACGCCGTCATCGGCACCACCCTGGGCGTGGCGGTGCTGCTGATGCGGCTGATGAACCACAAGCAGGAGGAGGCCGCCCGGACGCTGCGCCGCCGTGCCTTCGCCATCGTCCCCGGCGTGGCGGTGGTCTGCTACGCGCTGGCGATGCTCACCCACTGACGTCGGCCGGCCGAACGGCCGGTGGACAACCGGGGCGGGTTCGGGCTAGACAGCCGCCCCGAAATCCGCAGGGTTGCACCCCCTTCCGCACCTGGAATTTCCCTTGACCGGCGGGGGGCCCCCCTGTAAATCGAGCCGTTTGCTGAAGAGCCCCGGCGCCGCGCCCACCCTCCAAGGCGGGCGTTCCGTCCGGGTTGCCGAGCGGACCCGCGGTCCGGCTCGAGCGCAGCGAGAGGAGGTGAGCCCATGCCTGGAGTACGCGTCAAAGAAGGTGAGTCGTTCGAGAACGCGATGAAGCGTTTCAAGAAGCAGTGTGAAAAGGCCGGCATCCTCTCCGAGATTCGCAAGCGCGAACACTACGAGAAGCCTTCCGTGAAGAAGAAGAAGAAGGCCCTCGCCGCCAAGAAGCGGGCGCTGAAGAAGATGCGCAAGTCGTACGCCTAGCGACGGCTCACGCCGCCGCGCCCCGAGACAGGAGGGAGCGCGCGCGGCTTTGTTTGGAGGCCCGGGACCTGTGCCGCGCTCCCGGGCCTTCGCGTGCGTGCAACGTGGGCGGTGCCATGGGCCTCAAGCAGCGGATCGACGAGGACCTCAAGAAGGCGATGAAGGCCCGCGACGCGGCCGCCCTCAGCGCCACCCGCCTGCTCAAGACCGAGATCACCCGGCGCGAGATCGAGCTCGGGAAGCCGGCGCTCGACGACGACGAGGTGCTGCGCATCGTCGACAAGCAGCTGCGCCAGCGCAAGGACTCGGCCGAGCAGTTCCGGGCCGGCCACCGCCCCGAGCTCGCCGACCAGGAGGAGCGCGAGGCGGCCTTCCTCTCCCAGTACCTGCCCCAACGCCTCACCCCCGAGGAGCTCTCCCAGGCCGTGGACGCGGCCATCGCCGAGGCCGGCGCCAGGTCCCCCCGCGACATGAGCGCGGTGATGAAGCTCGCAATGGCCAAGACGCAGGGCCGGGCCGACGGCAAGGCCGTCAGCGAGTTGGTGAAGCAGAAGCTCTCCGCCCTGCCTGCGACTGCCTGAGCCCCTCGGCCCCCGAATGCAAGTCCCGCCGGAAAAGATCCAGGAGATCCTCGAGCGCACCGACATCGTGTCGCTCATCTCCCGGCACGTGGAGCTGAAGCGGACCGGCCGCTCCTTCAAGGGCCTGTGCCCGTTCCACGGCGAGAAGACCCCCAGCTTCCACGTCAACCCGGAGCGGCGGTCGTTCAAGTGCTTCGGCTGCGACGTGGGCGGCGACGCCATCACGTTCCTCCAGCGGCTGAGCGGCCGGTCGTTCATGGACGTGGTCCGCGACCTGGCCAAGGAGGCCGGGGTCGGCCTCGAGGAGCGCGACGACCCCGCCGCCCGCGAGCGGGCCCAGGTCCGTGAGGCCAACGCCTTCGCCCAGCGCCACTTCGAGGAGCGGCTGTGGGTCAGCCCCCTGGGCCGCCCCGGCCGCGAGCACCTCAAGGACCGCGGCGTGAGCGAGGACCTCGCCCGCCGCTTCGGCCTGGGCTACGCCCCCGACTCCTGGGAGGACCTGACCCTCGCCCTCACCAAGGAAGGCATCCTGGAGTGGGCCTCCCGCGGCGGGCTGGTGGCCCCCCGGACCAAGACCGACGGCTTCTACGACGTCTTCCACGGCCGCCTGATGATCCCCATCCGGTCGCCGGACGGCCGGGCCATCGCCTTCGGCGGACGGCTGGTCGAGCACCAGCAGCGCCCCGACCGCGACCCGCCCCCGAAATACTTGAATTCACGGGAATCCCCGGTATACCGCAAGAGCGAAACGCTCTACGCGCTGGACGTGGCCAAGGACGAGATCCGCAAGCGGAGGTCGGCCATCCTGGTGGAGGGGTACTTCGACGTGATCGGCCTGTTCAGCGCGGGGGTCCAGCATGCCGTCGCGCTGTGCTCCACTGCGCTCACCGCCGGCCACCTGCAGGCCCTGTCCCGGACGGGCGCCGAGGAGCTGGTGCTGCTGCTCGACGGCGACAACGCCGGCCTCAAGGCGGTGGAGCGCCTGGCCGGACCGCTGCTCGCCGCCGGCGTGAAGGCCCGCGTCGCCACCCTCCCCGACGGCGACGACCCCGACACCTTCGCCCTGCGCGAGGGCAGCGCCGCCGTGGACGACCTGGTCGGGGCTGCGCCCGCCCTCTCCACCCACCTGCTCGACCGCGCGCTGCCCCAGGGCCGCGCCAGCCAGTTCGAGGAGAAGATGGCGGCGCTGGCGCGCTTCCGCCCGCTCCTGGAGTCCATGGCCCCGGGAATGGCGCGCACGCTGTTCATGACCCAGCTCGCCGACCACCTGGGCGTTTCCGAGGAAGAGGTCCGTGGCCACCTCCGCCAGGAGGCCGCCGCCGCCCGCCCCAAGCCGGTGAAGCCCGCCGCCAAGCCCGCAGGCCCGGTGCTGGACGTGCACGAAGAGCTGCTGGCCGCACTGCTCGTCGCCGATTCCTCCCTGCGCGACGAGCCCGAAGCCCGCTTCCGCGACGAGATCCGCGCGCTGGAGGTGCGGGTGCTCCTCGAGGCCGACCAGCCCGCGGAGGCGCTGTCCTCCCTCCCCGAGGGGCTGCGCAAGGGCCTGGAGCGCCGCCTCGAGGAGATCGCCAAGACCATGTCTGCGCCCGAAGCGCGCCGCAAGGCGCTGCGGGACGCCTCGCTGCGCATGCGGCTCGCGCGCCTCGAGGAGCACAGCAACGAGAAGGCCGCCGAGCTGAAGCAGGCCCAGGCCGCGGCGGCCAGCGACGAGGAGATCCAACGACTTCTACTGGAGCACCGGCAACTCTCGGAGCAGCGACAGCGCCTGAAGGGCCGCGCGCCGTCCGAGGTCGCTCGTGCCCCCGTCGGCCGAGGGGGCGCCGCATGAAGCC
>CAZAIE010000857.1:0-3786 GCA_964485035.1 uncultured Myxococcaceae bacterium
GTCCAGACCGGCGTCTTCCTCCTCGCCGGCGACCGCGCCCGCTGGGTGCCCGCCCGAGTCCTGGCACGCGAGGGCGACCGGGTCGCGGTGCAGGCGGAGCTCCCCGCCGACGCCCAGGTGCTGGTGGCAGGCCACGCCGAGCTCTCCGACGGTGGCCTGGTGCGCGCCGCTTCCCCGGGCGCCCCCGCCAGCCCCGGGGCGGGGCGATGAGCCTCACCGCGCTCTCCGTCCGCCGGCCCATCGGCGTCGGCGTGCTCGCGGCCATGGTCTGCGTCCTCGGCGCCATCGCCCTGCAGCGCCTCACCATCGACCTGCTGCCTGCGGTCGACTTCCCGCGCATCAACATCGTCACCAGCTACGAGGGCGTCGGCCCCGAGGAGATCGAGACCCTCCTCACCCGCCCCATCGAGCAGGCCGTCTCCACCGTGGACCAGGTCACCGCGCTGGAGGCCGAGTCCGCCGAGGGGATGTCCCGGGTCCAGCTGCAGTTCGAGTGGGGCACCAACCTCGACGAGGCCGCCAACGACGTCCGCGCGGCGCTGGACCGGCTGCGCGCGCGCCTCCCCGAGGACGCCGACGCCCCCATCGTCCTCAAGTTCGACATCTCCGCCACCCCGGTGGCCACGCTGGGCCTGAGCGGCGGCGGCGACCCGCGCCGGCTGCGCTACCTCGCCGACGAGGTCCTCACCCGCCGCCTGGAGCGCCTGCCGGGCATCGCCTCGGTGCAGGTGAACGGCGGCCGGGTGCGCGAGCTGCGCGTGGAGCTCGACCCCTCCCGGCTGGTGGCGCTGGGGGTGACCGGCGACCAGGTGGCCCAGGCCCTCGCCGCCGACAACCGCAACGTCGCCGCGGGCGACCTGGGCGAGGCCGGCCGCGAGGTGCTGGTGCGCACCGTGGGGGAGCTGGCCTCGGTCGAGGCCCTGGGCTCGGTGCTGGTCACCCGGCCCGCCACGCCGGGGGACCGGCCGGTCTACGTGCGCGACGTGGCCACGGTGAGCGACACCTTCCGCGAGGTGCGCAGCGAGCAGTGGGTGGACGGCGCGCCGGGCATCGTGCTGCGCGTGGGCAAGCAGGCCGGCGCCAACACGGTGGAGGTGGTGGCGCTGCTGCGCCAGGAGCTGGACCGCATCAACCAGGAGTACCAGGGGCGGCTGCGGGTCATCGTGGTCCAGGACGCCGCCGCGTACATCCGCGCCTCCATCACCAACGTCCGCGACTCGGCGCTGCTGGGCGCGCTGCTCGCGGTGCTGGTGCTGCTGGTCTTCCTGCGCGACCTGCGCGCCACCCTGATGATCGCCGTCTCCATCCCCTTCTCGATGCTGGCGACCTTCGCGCTGATGTACTTCGCCGGCTACTCGCTCAACCTCATCTCCTTCGGCGGGCTGGCGCTGGGCGTGGGGATGCTGGTGGACAACTCCATCGTCATCCTCGAGAAGATCTACCGGCGCCACGAGGAGGGCCTGCCCGCAGCGGAGGCGGCGGTGGAGGGCGCGCAGAAGGTCACCGCGGCCGTCGTCGCCGGCACCCTCACCACCGTGGTCGCCTTCGCCCCGGTGGTGTTCCTCTCCGGGTTCGCCGGCGTCTTCTTCGCCGAGATGGCGATGGTGGTGGTCTTCTCGCTGGGCTGCTCGCTGGTGGTGGCCGTCACGCTGGTGCCCACCCTCTGCGCAAAGCTGCTCGCGGCGCCGGGCCCCCAGCGCGACGGGGGCTTCCGGCGGCTCGCGGCCCGGCTCGCCGGCTGGCAGGCCGCGCTCGAGCTGCGCTACTCCCGCGCCCTGCGCTCGACGCTGCGGCACGGCTGGCTGGTGGTCGCCGGCGCCTGCGTGCTGCTGCTCGCCGCCGCGCGCCTCGCCCCGCTGGTGCAGGTGGAGCTGATGCCGCAGACCGACGAGGGCGTGGTGGACCTGGACCTCGAGCTGCCGGTGGGCACGCCGGTCGAGCGGACGCGGGAGGTGGTCCACGAGCTGGAGCGGCGGATGCGCGCGGTCTGCCGCCCCGGGGAGATCGCCAACGTGGTCAGCTCCGCCGGCCCGGACAACCCCTACCGCCCCGGTGGCGGGCACGAGGGCGAGGTGGAGCTGACGCTGGTCCCCGTGTCGCAGCGCGCCCGGGGGAGCGCGGAGATCCTCGCGGCGATGCGCAAGGCCACGGCCGGCCTCCCCGACGCGCGGCTGCGGCTGCGCCAGCGCACCACCAACCCGCTGCAGCGCTTCATGCGCGGGAGCCAGGGCGAGCGGCTGGTGGTGGAGCTGCGCGGCCACGACCTGGACGAGGCGGCGCGGCTCTCCCGGCGCATCGAGGCGCTGATGCGGCAGGTGCCGGGCATCACCGACGTCCGCGTCGGCCGCGAGGAGGGCCTGGAGGAGCGCACGGTGGAGGTGGACACCGCGCGCGCGGCCGACCTGGGGCTGACCCGGGCCCAGGTCGCGCAGACCCTGGAGACCTACCTGCTGGGCCGGGTGGCGACGCGGTTCCGACAGGGCGGCGACGAGTTCGACGTGCGGGTGGTGCTGGGAGAGTCCGACCGCGCGCACACCGGGCAGCTCGCGCAGCTGCCCATCCTCTCGTCTCGCGGCGTGGTGCCGCTCTCGGCGGTGGCCACGGTGGGCGTGCGGCGCGGGCCGGCGTCCATCGAGCGCTCCGGCCAGGAGCGGATGGTGTCTCTGGTCGGAGGCATGGGTGACCGGGAGCTGGGAGCGGTGGTCTCGGACCTGCGGGTCGCGCTGTCCGGGCTGGAGCTGGCCGAGGGCTTCTCCGTGGAGATCGGCGGAGAGGCGCGGGAGCAGCGGACCACGTTCGGCGGCCTGGGCGTGGGCATCGTGCTGGCCATCCTGCTGGTGTTCGGAGTCATGGCGGTGCAGTTCGAGTCGCTGCGCGACCCGCTGCTGGTGATGTCCTCGGTGCCCTTCGGCTTCGTCGGGGTGGTGACCACGCTGGTGGCCACCGGGACGCCCTTCAGCCTGAACGCCTTCTTGGGCTGCATCGTGCTGGTGGGCATCGCGGTGAACAACGCCATCGTGCTGGTGGACGCGGCCAACGCGCTGCGCAGGGACGAGGGACTGGACGCCCGGGAGGCGATGATCGCCGCGGGCCGGGAGCGGCTGCGGCCCATCCTCATGACCACGCTGACCACGGTCCTGGCGATGCTGCCCATCGGGCTCGCGCTCGGAGAGGGCGCCGAGATCCAGGCGCCGCTGGCGCGGGTGATCCTCGGAGGGCTGGGGGTCTCCACCGTGGTGACCCTGGTGCTGCTCCCGGCGCTGTACGTGGTCACCGCGCCACGCAGCGAGCGGGGGGAGGGATAGCAGCGCGCGGCGACCTCCGAGACAGATCACGGAATACGTCAGTCGTTACGGGATATTACGGATCGCTCCAGGATGCCCCTACAGGCTCCCCGGGGCCCTTCCCAGGGCCTCTGGGTGGGCCCAAGGTATTAAAGCAGCGCTCCCCCCTGCTTGACCCGTCCCAGGGCCTCCTGGGGCCCCTGGAGGCCATTTCCCGCATTTTCGGGTGCCAGGTACGGCCTTCCGGAGCGGGTTCTTGGCCTTCGCCACCGACCTCGCCCTACCCGGGATGCGAACGGCGCTTCTGTCGGCAGTCAGGAGCCAGCCTCGCACCTCGTCCCACGCACGCGAGTCCTGGCGACCTCAGCTCTTCCCCTCGACCACGCGCAGGGCAAACGCCTGCTGCGCTGCCCGGTGGGCTGGGTTCGCGGTTTGGATGCACCCGACTGTCAAGCGACAGCAATTTCTGACCCCTTTGCGACATTAAAACTGACCCCTCCCA
>CAZAIE010000858.1:0-3786 GCA_964485035.1 uncultured Myxococcaceae bacterium
CGCCGCCAACAGCCACGTGGTCCTGCGCTGGGCCAACTCGGGTCGGAAGACCTTGGTCCGCTTCTGGTTGGGCGCCCGCGGCCCCGCCTTCGCGCTGGAAGCGCTGGCGACGGCGATGGAGCGCGACCTGGTGAAGGGCGAGCACTGGCGCCAGTTCGCCGACGGCATCATGCCGTTCTCGACTCGCGATGCCGACGCCGCGCACTACGGTCGTGCGGACTCCTACAAGGAGTCGCTCGAGAGCGCCATCGCGCTGCGCACGGCGGTCGCAGCGGCTGCGGAGCCGGCGTACCAGCAGGTCCTCGCCGCAGCGCCCGCGGTCGCAGCGAAGGGGCCCCTCGCGGCCGCGCTGGTGGGCTTCGTCCTCTCGGAAGAGATGACCCTCGTCACGAAGGCGGCGAGTGACCTCCTGACCATGCCCGTCCGGAAGGTGTGGGGCTATCCGGGGGCGGAGCTGCTGCTGGCCTCGGTTCGCGACCCTGCCCTTGGCGCACGTCTGGCCGCGTTCCTCCCGAGCGTCATCGGCGCAGACTCCTCCTGCCTGTGGACCTGCGTCGCGCGCATGGGAAACGGAGCCGGGGCCGTCTTCGCGGAGTACGACGCAGCCTCTCCCGAATCGAACCTGATGCCCTATCTCCAGGCCATCCACACGCCCCGTTCGTTCCGGGCTCTGCTGCCGCTGCTGTCGGTCAAGAAGGTCGCCAAGCCGCTGCAGAAGTTCCTGCTCGACCATCCCCGGGTCACCTACGCAGCGGCGCTCTCGGTGGCGGCGGACTCGAAGGACAAGTCCAGCGCCGCCGCGAAGATCCTGATCGGCAACCTGGAATCGGCCCACCCTGAGCTGGCCGCGGCGTCGGGCGGCAGCAGTCCCATCGCAGCGGCTCCCGAGGCGTCCAGCGCGGCGCTCCCACCTGTCCTGGCGAATCCGCCCTGGCTCCAGAGGCAGGCCAGGTCCTCCTCGAACGCCCTGCAGCTCGAGGCGATCGAGCGACCGATCACGGGGTCGTTCCGAGAGGGCGAGCGCGAGCAGTGGGACGCGCTGGTTCCAGACCCCAGCGATCGCAAGCTGCCGACTTCCTTCGAGGACTGGAAGTCCGAGGTCGCGGCCGACGAGCAGCGTTCCTGCATCGACTTCCTGGTGATGCACTTCGCTCCCGAAGCCCTCGCCCTGCAGCTCTGGAACTCCGCCAGCGACTCACGCCGGCTCTACTACCCCAACGTCTGGTACGGACAGTCCATCCTCTCGGCCATCGTGCGGCGCGGGCCGGCGTTCATCCCGGGGCTCCTGAAGCTGGTCCAGCTCTCCGCGGCCGGCGCCGACCGGATGCGCATCGACGTCATCGGCAAGGCCCTGGCGTCCTTTGACGGCAGCGCCATTGCCGACACCTTCCTCGACAAGCTGGACGCCAAGCAGCTTCGCCCCATCGCCGAGGCCTGGGCGATGCGCTACCCGGAGACGATGGCGGAGCGCGCCATCCCGCGGGCGGTGGCGGGAGGCAAGCCGGCCGCCAACGCCATCGCGATGCTGCGGACGATGATCCTCAAGGGGAAGGGAGAGGCGGTCGCCGGGGTCAGCACGAAGTACGGCCAGGGAACGCCCGGCGCGTTGGATGCGGTGGTGGGCACCGACCCCACGCAGTACTTCCCCGACAAGCTCCCGAAGCTCCCTGAGTTCTTCCAGCCGAAGCTCCTGCCCCAGCTCATCCTCCGGGACGGTGGAGCGGTGCCGGCCAGCGCCGCGACGCACCTGGGAACGATGCTCGCCATGAGCGCCCCAGACGCCCCGTACGCCGGGGTCGCCCTGGTCCGGAAGGCCTGCACTCCACAGAGCTGCCGGGACTTCGCCTGGGGACTCTTCGAGGCGTGGATGGCAGTCGGTTCGCCGCCCAAGGAGATCTGGGCGATGCACGCGCTCGGCTTCCTCGGCGACGACGAGGTGGCGCGCCGGCTGACTCCGCTCATCCGCGCGTGGCCGGGCGAGCGGGCGGCTGCGCGGGCGGTCGAGGCGCTGGCAGTGCTCGCCAACATCGGCACCGACCTCGCGCTCATGCTCCTCGCCGGCATCGCCGACAAGGTCCGCTTCGCGAGCATCCAGGAAGGCGCCCGGGAACGCGTCGAGCAGATCGCCGAGGCGCGGGGACTCACCCGCGACGAGCTCGCAGACCGCCTGGTACCCGACCTGGGCCTCGATCCCAGAGGTGAGCTGGAGCTCGACTTCGGCGCGCGCCGCTTCCGCGTGGGCTTCGACGAGAAACTGGAGCTCGTGGTCTCGGACGCGGAGGGTAAGCGGCTCCCCGCGCTCCCGAAGGCGGGCAAGTCCGATGACGCGGCGAAGGCCAAGGAGGCGACCGAGACGTTCAAGGCACTGAAGAAGGACGTCGCCGCCATCGCCCGCTCACGCATCGACCGGCTGCAGACCGCGATGATCACCCGCCGCCGCTGGAGCCCCAGCGAGCATCGGCTGCTCTTCCTGGACAAGCCCCTGGTGCTGCAGCTCACCCGGCGGCTGCTCTGGGGCGCGTACGACGCAGCCGGCGGGCTCGTCGGCTCGTTCCGGGTGGACATCGACCGCTCGTTCGCCAGCCCCGAGGACCAGTCCTGGACGCTGCCGGGTGACGTGACCGTCGGAGTGGTGCACCCGCTCGAGCTGGACGATGCCACCCGGAGCCGCTGGGGCCAGGTCTTCGGCGACTACGAGCTGCTCCAGCCCTTCGACCAACTCGGCCGGCACATGCCCTGCCCCAAGGCCAGGGAGGTCGCGGGAGTCCTGACCAGGCTGGAGGAGCTGAGGCTCCCAGCCCCCAAGCTCGTGTTCGGACTGGAGAAGCAGGGCTGGAAGCGCGGAGCCGCCAGCGACGGCGGCTCGTTCTCCATGCACTACCGGGTCTTCGCCGGGACTCCCTTCAGCGCCGAGGTGAGCTACGACGGCGCGGTGGGGATGGGCTACATCGAGGAGAAGGAACAGCTCTCCGTCCGCGAGGTCACCTTCTTCGAGGGCAAGACCAGGGTGGCTGCCGAGACCGTCGATCTGGCGATCGTGAACGAGGTTGCCCGGGAGCTACAGGCACTGGCCCCCGAGTGAGCGAGCGCCGACCTCTGGGGGCTTCGCAGGGGCCGGGTTGACAGCCGGGCCCCCGCTCGTCTTTATCCCCAGCCACAATGGACCGCGTCGCCACCCCGTTCACCTGGACCGGACCGGCAGGGCTGCAGGTCGAGCTGGTGGGCGACTTCCCCGACTGGTCCCACCCCCACCCGCTCTCGGAGAAGACGCCCGGCGTCTACTCGTGCGAGCTGGCGCTTCACCCCGGGGTCTACCGCTACAAGATCCGCGTTGCCGGCCGGATGTGGATGCGCGACCCCCACGCCCGCCTCGTCGACCGCGGCGAGGTCTTCGAGAACTGCCTGGCCATCGTCGGTGGCTCGACACCGCCACTGGTCTTCGCCCCGGACCGCCAGCACGTCGCGGTCTTCGAGGACGGCCGCGCGGTCTTCCACGTGGAGGTCGCCGACGCCTCCCTCGACCCGGGTCACGTCTGGATCCAGCCTGATCCGCGCGACCCGCGGCGCCGGGTCCTCGCGCCGCTCCAACTGCAGGCCGCCCGCGGCGACTGGCGCCTGCTGCGTGCCGAGGCCCACCTTTCGCGGGAGAAGGGCCGCCGCCGACCGGTCTTCGGGTTCGACTTCGGCCCCGCCTGCCCCTCCTTCGCGCTCCCCGAGCCGCGCGGGCCGCTGGGCCGCCCTCCCGGTTGGCTCTGTGGCGCGGTCTTCTACTCCATCCTCCTCGAC
>CAZAIE010000859.1:0-3781 GCA_964485035.1 uncultured Myxococcaceae bacterium
CAGGAGTACACGCTCAACGCCCGCTGAGCGCCCCGCCATGTTCGTCCCCGAGCCCCGCATCCGCTTCATCCCCGCCACCCGCGAGCAGGTGGTGTCGGTCATCGGCTCGCTCAACAAGCCGCACATCGCGGTCCCGGGGAAGCAGGCCCAGGAGGTCCAGGCGTACATCGTGGGGGTGGGCAGCAGCGCCGGCACCCTCACCGCTTTCGTCTACCTCTACCTCTCCGACACCCGCGAGCCGGTGGTCTACATCGACCCGCAGCGGCTGAGGCTCTCGCCCGCGGACTACCCCGCCGCCGAAGGCGACGCGGTGGCGTTCGTGGAGAGCATGGGCTTCATGCTCGAGAACCTGAACTACCACGCGCTCTCGCCCGAGCAGCAGGCGGCCCTCCTCGCTGCGCTGCCCTGCTTCCAGGCCGAGCCACAGGCCGCGCTGGCCGCCGCCGACCCGCGCGTCTGCGAGAAGTCCGACCCCCCACAGGTGCGCCTGGCCCGCTTCCTGGCCGCCTTCTGAGACCTCCGAGGAACCCGCCCTGAACCCGACCCTCCCGACCCGTGCCCTGCTCCTCAGCGCCCTCGCGCTGCTGTTGGGGGGCGCCACCTGTCAGCAGCGCCCCGACCCCAAGGCCCGCGAGCAGGCGCTGCTCCACTACGACATCGGCACCGAGGCGCTGCAGGGCAACAACGACCCCCGCGCGGCGCTGCTCGAGTACCAGAAGGCGCTGCAGCTCGACCCGGACCTCGCGGTCGCGCACAACGGCCTGGGCGTGGTCTACCACCTGTCCTACGCCGAGAAGGAGAAGGCGGCCTACCACTACCAGCGCGCGATTGAGCTCAACCCCAAGTTCTCGGAGGCGCACACCAACCTGGGCAACCTCTACCTCGACCAGGGGCGGTACGCCGAGGCCATTCCGCTCTACGAGAAGGCGCTCTCCGACATCCTCTACAAGTCGCCCTTCATCGCCGCCAACAACCTGGGCTGGTGCTACTACAAGCAGGGCCAGGTGCAGCAGGCCATCGACCACATCCGCAGCGCGCTCATCCCCAACCCCAAGTTCTGTCTCGGGCACCGCAACCTGGGGGTCATCTACTCCGAGACCAACCAGCCGGAGAAGGCGCTGGCCTCGTTCGCCGACTTCGTCAAGCACTGCCCCGAGGTCCCCGACGCGCGCTACCGGTACGCCCGGGCGCTCCTGGCCAGCGGCAACGCCGACGCCGCGAAGAAGGAGTTCTCGGCCTGCGCCGAGAAGGCCCGTGGCCTCCCGCTCGGCCTGGACTGCCAGCGCCTGCTCGACCAGCTCTCGCCGACCCCATGAGCCCTTCCGATCCCCCCAAGGCGACCGAGCGCCCCTCGTCCCCGCCCGAGACCTTCGGCCAGTACCTGGTCCGCGAGCGCGAGCTGCGGGGCTTCTCGCTCGCGCAGATCGCCGACCAGACCCGCATCGGCCAGGGCAACCTGCGCGCGCTGGAGCAGGACGACCTCTCCCGCCTCCCGGCCCGGGTCTTCGTGCTCGGGTACATCAAGGCCTACGCCCACGCCATCGGACTGAACCCCGACGAGGCGGTGCTCCGCTACGAGGAGCATGCCCAGAAGCTCGCGCCTCCCGAGGAGGGGCAGGTGCTGCGGCGCTCGCGCAAGGGAAGGCTCCTGCTGCTCGGCGGAGCGGTCGTGGCCGTCGGCCTGGGGGTGGGCCTCTTCCTCCTGTTGCGCGGCTGACGATGGACCGGTTCTCCTGCAGGGCGCTGGTGCTGTCCGGGGTGGACTACGGAGACTCCGACCGCATCCTGGCGCTGCTCACCGACGAGCGCGGCCGGCTCTCGGCGTTCGCGCACGGAGCGCGCAAGAGCCGCCGCCGCTTCGCGGGGGTGCTCGAGCCCTTCACCCTGATCCGCGCGCAGCTGGTGGAGACCCGGGCCGACTCCTGCCGGCTCGAGGCCGCGGAGGTGCTGGACGGGTTCGGCGAGCTGCGGGTGGACCTCGCCCGGGCGGCGCGGGCCGCCTACGGCTGCGAGCTGACCCGCGAGCTCTCGCGCGAGCGCGAGCCGGGCGGGGAGCTGTTCGGCCTGCTGCTGGCCTTCCTCGAGGGCCTCTCGCGCGGGGGCGCGGGGCCGCTGGAGATGATGCGCTTCGAGCTGGGCGCGCTGGCCGCCGGCGGGCTGATGCCCCAGCTCGACGCCTGCGCCCGCTGCGGCGAGCCCTCGCCCCAGGGCGCGCTCTTCGACCCCGAGCACGGGGGCATCCTCTGCCCGCCCTGCGCCGCGGGGCTGGGGACCCGCGTCTCCGCGCCGGCCTCGCGGGCGCTGGCGGCGCTGCAGGGGTCGCGAGCCGTCCCGGAGCTGCCGGCGCACGTCCGCGCCGAGGCCCGCGCGCTGTTGTCCCACTTCGTGTCCCACCACCTGGGGCGCCGCCTGAAGAGCCTGGAGTTCATGAGGCAGGTCGGCGTCGAGGCCTGACATCGGGAGAGAGATGAGACCCCTTCCACAGAGGCGGTTCGACGCGGTCTGCGTCGGCGAGGCGCTGGTGGACTTCCTGCCCGACGGGCGCAGCCGGCGCGTGCGCGACGTCGAGCGCTGGACCCGCTGCCCCGGCGGCTCGCCGGCGAACGTGGCCATCGGGCTGTCGCGGCTGGGGGCGCGCTCGGCGTACCTGGGGGTGGTGGGGGACGACGAGTTCGGCCACTTCCTGCAGGACGCCCTGGCCGGCGAGGGGGTGGACGTCGGCGCGATGCGGCTGACCCGGGAGTCCCGGACCGGCCTCGTCTTCATCACCCTGGACGAGCACGGCGAGCGGTCGTTCACGGACTACCGCAAGCCCTCCGCCGAGCTGCTGCTGGAGCCTGCGGACGTCGCCCGCTTCGACCTCTCTGACACCTGCATCGCGCACCTGGTCGCGAACTCGCTGGTGCTGCCCCAGGCGGCCGAGGCCGCGCACGCGCTGTACCGGTCCGCGCGCGCCGCGGGTTGCCTCACGAGCTGCGACCCCAACCTGCGGACGTCCTTCTGGGACGAGCCGCGCCGGCTGCGCGAGCTGCTCGACGGCCTGCTCCCGCTGGCGGACGTGGTGAAGCTGGCCGAGGACGAGGTGGAGTTCGTCACCGGCGAGACCGATCCCGAGCGCGCCGCGCGGGTGCTCTCGGACCGGGGCGTGGCGCTGCCGGTGGTGACCCTGGGGCCCAGGGGCGCACTGGCCTGTCGGCAGGGTCGCATCCTGCGGGTCGCATCGCCCAGGGTCGACGTGGTCGATCAGACCGGGGCGGGGGACGGCTTCGACGCCGGTCTGCTCGCGACGCTGGCGGGCGAGCTGCGCACGCGCCCGGCCGCGGGGGCCCGGGTGCTCGACGGCATTCCGGACGAGGTGCTGGTCGGGGCGATGGCCTTCGGGAGCCGCGTTGGAGCGAGGGTGGTCACCCGGCTCGGCGCGGTGGCGGGGCTGCCCACGCGGGCGGAGCTGGGCTGACGGTCGGCATCTGCGAATCGCACGGGGATACCCAGCCGGCGGACCCACATGGGTCGAGGTCGGCCGGTCACGGGGCGGACCTTGGTCGGAGGGGGCCCAGGTGCTGGTCGGAGGGGGCCCAGTGCTGGTCAGAGAGGGCCCAGGTGTTGGTCAGAGGGTCCAGGCGCTGGTCAAAGGGGGCCCAGGCGTTGGTCGGAGGGGGCCCAGGCGTTGGTCGGAGGGGGCCCAGGTGTTGGTCGGAGGGGCCCCAGGCGCTGGTCAGAGGGTCCCAGGTGTCGGTCGGAGGGGGCCCGCGCTCACCGGTGAGCGGCCAGCACCGTTCGT
>CAZAIE010000860.1:0-3778 GCA_964485035.1 uncultured Myxococcaceae bacterium
TTGATGGCCCGCGCCTTTTCCAGCTCGGCCTTGGCGCCAGCGGTGTCGCCCAGCGCCTTCAGCACCTGCGCGAGGACGTAGGGGCGCTCGCCGGGGTGCGGGTCCTTGGGGCTGGGGTCCTCCTGCAGCGACTTGAGGATCAGCTCCTTGGCCTCCGCGTGCCGGTTCTGCTTGAAGCGCACGAGGCCCAGGAAGAAGCCGAACAGCGGCTCCTGGGGGAAGGCCTTGATCGACGACTGGATCAGCGCCTCGGCGCGGGGGAGGTCGCGCTCCAGCCAGGCCAGGGTGTAGGCGGTGGTCGCGTCGACCACGGTCTTGGTCATGGGCTTGAGCGAGCTGGTGACGATGCGGTTCAGGTTCTCCAGCGCGTGGGGGTAGGTGCCCCGGGCGCAGTGGATGAAGGCCACCTGCAAGAGGGCGTTCTCGCGGTCGCGGCGCAGCACCGAGGAGTCGCGGATCTGGATGGCCAGCTCCAGCGCCCGGTCGGTCTTCCCGTGCTCGGTGTAGAACCCGAGGATCCAGTTCTGGAACCAGAGCGTCACCGGCCAGTGGAAGAGCGCCACGATGCCGGCGGTCACCGCGGCGACGAGCCAGGGCTCGAGGCCGGCGAGGAGGCTGATGCCCAGGCCCGTGACCAGCAGGATGAGGGCGACCAGTCCGGCCTCGCGGTTGAAGAAGCGTCCCATGACAGGCTCCAGCGCAGAGAGGGCGCCATCATCCCTGGCCGCGAGGGCGTGTCAACCCTGGCGGCGCCCTTGAAGAGCTCGCAGCGATCGGCTCAGATGGCGCGCGGAGGTCACCCCGCACATGCTCCTCGCAGTCGACGTCGGCAACACCAACATCACCCTCGGCGTCTACGACGGCACGGCCATCCAAGACCACTGGCGGGTGGAGACCAGCACCCACAAGACGGCCGACGAGTACGGCATCCTCATCACCCAGATGTTCGCCCGCTCCGGCATCGACCCGACCCGGGTGGACGCGGTGGCGGTCTCCTCGGTCGTTCCGCCCATCCAGTTCACCATCCGCTCGATGGCCAAGCGGTACTTCGACTGCGAGCCGCTGTTCGTGGGCCCCGGCGTCCGCACCGGGATGCCGGTGCTCTACGACAACCCCGCCGAGGTGGGCGCGGACCGGGTGGTGAACGGCGTCGCCGCCTTTGAGCGCTGGCGCTGCGCCCTGGTCATCGTGGACTTCGGGACGGCGACGACCTTCGACGCGGTGACCGCCAAGGGCGAGTACCTGGGCGGCTCCATCTGCCCGGGCATCGCCATCTCCATGGAGGCGCTCTTCAAGAACGCCTCCAAGCTGCCGCGGGTCGAGTTCCAGCGGCCCGACCGGGTCATCGGCCGCAACACCGTGGCCAGCATGCAGTCGGGCCTGGTCTACGGCTACGTCGGGCTGGTGGACGGCTTGTGCACCCGCATGGCGGCGGAGTTGGGGGGACGCCCCAAGGTCGTCGCGACGGGCGGGCTGGCGGCGCTCATCGCCGCGGAGTCGAAGACCATCACCGAGGTGGACGAGTTCCTGACCCTGGACGGACTGAGGATCATCCATGACCGCAACCGCTGACGGAACGCCGGACGCCCTGGAAGCCAACCTGGAGGCCATGCCGGAAGCCCCGGCCGAGCTGGCGGCGCCCGTCGACCCGGTCGTCGCCGACCCGATGCCCGAGATCGCGGCGCTCACTCAGGAGCGGCTGCCGCCCAACTTCCGCAAGCACGTGGACCCCAAGTCCCCGGTGCCGCTGCGCGGGATGGCCGCCAAGGGCCTGGTCCCGCTCGGGCCGGTGGACATGTGCACCTGCCTGACCCTGCTCGCCCAGTTCGACGCGGACGCCGGCGTGGTCGCGTCGGCCCGCAAGACGGCCGCGGGGCTGCCCGACAAGATCCTCTCGGCGCTACGCGACGACGACATCAGCCCCCGGGTGCTGCACTTCTTCGCCGAGGCGCTCGTCGGCAAGGACGCCCCGCTCGAGTACATCGCGCTGAACAACTCGGCCCACGACGCGACCCTGGCGATGATCGCCACGGGGACCAGCAGCGGCCGCATCCTGGAGATCATCGCCAACAACCAGCTGCGCATCCTGCGGTCCGAGGCGGTGCTGCGGGCGGTGGTGACCAACCCGGCGACCTCCAAGGCGCTGGTGGACCTGACGTGCGACTTCGCGGTCCGCAACGGGCTGTGCCTGGTGGACCTGCCGCCGATGGTGGATGCGCACGTCCGCGTTCACGGGAAGCCGCCGGCGATGCCGGTCTCGGCCGAGGAGGCCGCGGCGCCACCCCCGGACTCCGCGGAGGCCGTGCTCGCCGAGTTCGGCGAGGAGCTGACCAACCCCGCGGCCCCGCCGATGGAGGAGGGCAAGCGGCTCAACCTGACCCAGAAGGTCAGCAAGATGACCATCAGCGCCAAGATCAAGCTGGCGACGCTGGGCAACAAGGAGGCCCGCGGCATCCTCATGCGCGACCCCAACAAGCTGGTCGCCCTGGCGGTCATCAACAGCCCGCGCATCACCGATGGCGAGGTGATGATGCTCGCCAACTCCAAGACCTGCCAGGAGGACGTGCTGCGAGTCATCTACCGGTCGCGCGAGTGGGTGCGGCAGCACTCCATCAAGATCGCCCTGGTGAAGAACCCCAAGGTCCCGCTGGCCATCGCCATGCGCTTCATGGCCACGCTGCGCGACTCGGAGCTGAAGGACCTGGCGAACAACAAGAACGTGCCCGGCGGCATCCGCCTGCACGCCCGGAAGATGACCACCAAGGACCCGAAGGGCGGGGGCGGCGGGCACTAGTAGCAGCAGCCCCCAGTTGGAACACTGCGCCCCCCGGACCTGGATGGTCGCGGGGGGCGCGGGCATTTCGAGGGATTGAGGGAAGGGCGCTAGCTGATGGCGTCTTCCTCTGAGGCGTCCACGCCGTCGGAAGGCTCGCTGGAGACCTCCTCGAGCATCTGCAGCGCTACCGAGAGGGCCTTCTTGGTCTTCTCGCGCAGCTTCTCGTCCGCCTTGATCTTCGTGTAGGCGCGGATGGCCCGCTGCTCGTTCTTGGAGGCGCGCTCCTCGAGCTCGGCGACCTGCTTCTTGAGGCCCTCGGCCTCCTCTTCGAGCGTTCCGACGCGGTCGGCCTGGGCCTGCAGGGACTCGACCTTCTCCTTCGCCTCGCTGGCCTCGGCCTTGGCGGCCTCGAACTCCGACTTCAGGGCCTCCAGGGCGGTCTTCGCGGAGGCTCCCTCGGCGCGGACGGCGTCGAGCTGCTTGTGGATCTCCGCCTGCTGCTCCTGGGACTGGTCGAGCTCGCCCTGGGCGGCGGAGAGCTTGGCGGCGAGCTGGCGCTGTTCGTCCTTGGCCTGGTTGAGGGCGGCTTCGAACTTCTTGCGCTCGGCTGCGGCTCCCTCCTGGCGCTGGCTCAGCGTCTTGATGTGCGCGTCCTTCTTGGCCGCCTCGGTGGTCAGCTCGGAGACCTGCTGCTCCAGCCCGTTGATCTTCTCCTCCAGCTCGATGAGCTTCTGGTCCTTCTCGTTCACCTCGCCCTTGAGGCGGACGATCTCCTTGTCCTTCTTGGTGCTCTGCTCCTTGAGGGAGAAGTACTCCTTGTCCTTGCCGCCGGTGGTGCTGCGCACGGCGTCGAGCTCGTTGGTCTTCTCCGCGAGCTGGTCCTCCAGCTCCCGGGCCTTGGTCTCGAGCTCCGTCACCTTCTCCCGGAGTGAGGCGAGCTCGGCGTCGTCTACCGGCGCCATGGTCGGCATGCGCGGGGGCTTGGGCGGGGTGCTCTTCGGC
>CAZAIE010000861.1:0-3773 GCA_964485035.1 uncultured Myxococcaceae bacterium
TCCGCCGCTGGATGGTCGGCACGAGCACTTCGGTTGCGGCGGAGCCGCGCTGAGCAGCCCGTAGCCGACCGCCTGGCGCGGAGACGGCCATGCTAAGCCTCTGCGTCGTGAGTCCTTCCTCTCGCAGACCACCCGTTGGCCCGCTGCGCCGCCTCGCCTCGCTCGCGAGCTACCTCGCCTGGGCCGTGGCCTTCTGGGTCCGCGTGCGGCTGCTGCGGCAGGAGCGGGCGTTCATCGCCGGGTTCGTGCTCAACGAGAGCTGCAACCTCCGGTGCAAGCAGTGCCGCTCCCCGGGCCGCGACCTGCCGGACCCCACCGCCGACGAGGTGCTCGCGGGGCTGCGAGCGCTGGCTGCCCAAGGCATCCGCAACCTCGCCATCGAGGGCGGCGAGCCCTTCCTGTGGAAGGACGGGGAGCGCGACCTGGAGTGGGTCGTGGCGCAGGCCCGTGCCCTCGGCTTCAAGGCCATCGCCGTCTACACCAACGGCACCCTCCCGCTGCGCACCAGCGCGGACGTGGTCTTCGTCAGCGTGGACGGCGTCGGCGAGGTGCACGACCGGCTGCGCGGCTGCTCCTACGAGCGCGCCATGGTCCACCTCGACGCGCAGACGCACCCCAACGTCTTCGTCAACGCCACCCTCAACTCCGTCAACGTCGCCACCCTCGACCCCTTCCTCGCGGAGATGGAGCGGCACCCCGCGGTCCGGAAGGTCTTCTTCTTCCTGCACACGCCCTACTACGGCAGGGACGAGCTGTACCTGCCCCCGGACCGGAGGCAGGCAGCGCTCGAGGAGTTGCTGCGGCTCAAGCGCTCGGGCCGGCGGATCGCGAACTCCACTGCCTGCCTGGAGGGCGTGCTGCGCGGCGAGTGGCGCGGCCCGTCGAGCCTCTGCTGCGTCTGGACCCGCGGGAAGATCATCCGGTGCTGCCGCGCCATCGACACGCCCGGCGTCTGCGCCGAGTGCGGGTACCTGGGCTATCCCGAGCTCGACTACATCCTGAAGCTGCGGCCCTCGGCGCTCTGGGAGGCGCTGGGCTACGTCCGCTTCCGGGGGCCTGGCCGATGAGCGGCCGCGTCGTCCACGCCCTGCGCGCGCTCCTGGCTCCGGGCCAGCGCTTCGAGTTCGAGGCCCGCCCATCGCCGTGGGGTCCCGCGCCCTCCCGGGCGCACCTGTACGTCCACGTGCCGTTCTGCCGGGGCGCCTGTCCCTACTGCCCGTACCTGCGCGGCGCCTTCCGGCCGGAGGAGGTTCCGAGCTTCCTCGCGGCCCTGCGCCGGGAGGCCGACCTCCTCGCGCGCTGGGCCGGCAGGGTCGAGGTCCCGTCGGTCTACTGGGGCGGCGGGTCGCCGGCGCTGCTGGGGCCGCACCTCGCCTCGGCGATGGCGACCCTGCGGTCATGCTTTCCCGTCGAGGGACCGGTCGCGCTCGAGCTCTCGCCGGTCGACGCCGGGGAGGCGACGCTCGACGGCTTGCGCGAGGCTGGCGTCTCGCTCGTGAGCCTCGGGGTGCAGTCGTTCGAGGACGGGCGGCTGCGCTTCCTGGGACGGCGCTACGGCGGCGAGGAGGCCGCGCGGGCGCTCGAGCGGGTGCGGGGCGCCGGTTTCTCCACGGTGAACGTCGACCTCATGTTCGCGCTCCCCGGCCAGCGCACCGCAGCCTGGGTGGACGACCTGCGACGCGCCGTCGACCTGGGCGCAGACCAGATCACCGCGTACCCGCTCTTCGGCTTTCCCCACGCGGTGGGGAGCGGGTCGCTTCGCCTTCCAGGACTCGCCCCGCGCTGGCTGCAGTACCGCGCGCTCGACGAGACGCTCACCGGCGCGGGCTTCAGGCGCGTCTCGGTCTGGTCGTATCGGCGGGGGAGTGGACCGGCGTACTCCTCGGTGACCCGCGACGCCTACCTCGGACTCGGGCCCGGCGCGGCCTCCCACCTGCCCGGACGGTTCTGGCTCAACACGTTCAGCACCCCCGCCTGGCAGGAGCGGCTCGCGCAGGGCCAGCACCCGACTGCGCTGGGCCTCGCCATGGGCGAGGACCTCGAGCGCGCCTGGTGGCTCTACTGGCGGCTCTACGAGACGGCCGTCTCCGACTCGGCGGCGAGGGAGCGTCTGGGGAGCCGATCACGAGCGGCGCTCCTGCTCTCGGCCCTGCGCGCGAGTCCCTTCACCGTCCGGCACGAGGCTGCGACGGCGCTGACCCGCGAGGGCGCCTTCTGGGTGCACCTGCTGCAGAACCACGGCGCGCTGGGGATGGTCGACCTGCTCTGGAGCGCCTGCCTCGAGCGCCCGTTTCCTGACCGTGTCCGTGTCTAGAGACCCGTAAGTACCCGATTCCTGGTTCGCTGAAGATCGGAAAAGACAAGCAATGTCAAACGGTTGCTGGCATACCTCTGGCACGCTTCCCGCAATCCTCTATTAGATGGGCCCGGCGTCACGGCAGGGGCTGGCTGCCCTTCGACGGGGCGGCGTGCATCACCGGCCAGCCGTTCTCGAAGGTGAGCCGGTCGGCGAGGACGAGGCGTCCGGGCGACTGGTCCACCTTCCCGGCGACCCATGCGTGGAAGACGTGGATCCAGTCGCCGCTCGGACCCTTGACGATCGACCCGTGGCCGGGTCCAGCCCAGGCGCCCCGGGTGACGAGGATGGGGCCATCGGCCTTGGTGAACGGACCGGTGGGGCTGGTCGCGCGGGCGACGCCGACGGCGTACGCGGTGCTGGCGTAGCCGTTCGCGCTGTAGAACAGGTAGAAGAAGCCTCCTCGCTCGACCATCCACGGCCCTTCGATCACGTGGCCCTCCCAGGCCCGGTCGTTCTGGAGGAGCGTCGTCGGCGAGCCCGCAAGCGAGAGACCATTCGTCGACAGCGGCTGGATGCGGATGGGCGTCTTCTGTCCTACCGCGTTGCCGTCGGGCTTCCAGAGCAGGTAGCGCACGCCGCTCGAGGCCTCGAAGAAGTGCACGTCGATGACGCCGGGGCTTGCGGTCTGCAGCAGCGGCTGGGGCTGCGCCTGGTAGGGGCCCTCGGGCTTGCTGGAGGTCGCGGCGCCGAGCGCGAAGACGCCATTGACGTGCCGGGCGCTGAAGTAGGCGACGTAGGTGTTGCCCACCTTGTGGAGCTCCGGGGCCCAGAAGTCGCCCTTGGCCCACGCCGGCTTGTAGGCCTGCGGCATGACGTGGCCGATGGACTGCCAATGCACCAGATCCTTCGACTTGCGCAGCGGGTAGGCGTTGGCCGCGGAGCCCGAGGTGCAGGCCAGGTAGTAGGTGTCGCCGTCGCGCAGGACGCCGGGGTCGGGGCAGTCGGCGGTGATCACCGGGTTCGCATAGAGGCCGCCGCACTGGGTGTAGCGAAGGGCCAGCTCGCAGGCGCCGCTGCCGGAGAAGGTGGGGCCCCAGCCGTTGGAGAGCTGCGCGACCGAGTTGCCGCCGCTCGGGCGGCAGAACCCGTCCCAGGTCACTCGGCCGGGGACGTCGTCGAAGCGCTGGGGGTGGTTCGGCGCCGGGAGCCAGGTGTCGCCGTACGAGATGCGGGTGGCGCAGGCGGGCGGTGCGGACGGGCAGTCACCGCGCTGATCGAGGGCGATGACGCAGCCGCTGCGGCCTGCAAAGAAGGGCTTCCAGCCGTTCGAGAGGGTGGCGAAGGAGTTGCCCGCCGCGTCCTGCTGGCAGCTGCCATCCCAGGTGACGACGCCGCTCGAGTCGTCCCAGTCGGTGGGGTGGCCCGCGGGCCGCAGCCAGGCCGGATTTGAGGCCGTCCTCGTGGAAGCCATAAC
>CAZAIE010000862.1:0-3772 GCA_964485035.1 uncultured Myxococcaceae bacterium
CCTACAACCTCACGCTCAGCGCCGAGGGGTATCAGCCGCTCTCCTTCGAGACCTTCACCCCGCCGCAGGCCGGGGCCACCTTCGACCTGGGCTTCCAGTCGCTCTCCCAGGGCGTCCGGCTCGGGCTCTCGCAGCCGGCGGCGCCGGCCTACGCCGAGGCCCACGGCGCGATGCTCACCGCCATCAGCGGCTCCTGGATCCTGGTGCGCGCTGGGACCGATGGCGCGCTCACGACCCAGTCGACGGGAGTCCCCACCGTCACCCCGCTGGTCGCGCCGCGCTTCACCCCCGACGGCGTGCTCGCGCTGCTTCCCGCGCAGAACCAGCTCAGGGCCATCCGCCTCTCCGACGGCCAGGCCCTGGGACCCTTCTTCTCCTACTCGGCCAACCTCGACCCGCAGCCGCTCTTCGCGCGCGAGGCGAAGGTGGGGATCGCCGACGACGGCGCCGGAGGCAAGGTCTCCTTCACCTGGAGCGAGGCGGGGCTCGTCGCGGGCTGCGCGCTGGGGACGACGAGCCGCGCCGTGGGACTCACTCCACACGGGACGCGGGCATTGCTGCTCGACGGCTGGAACAAGCTCCACGTGGTGGAGCTCGCGACCTGCACCTCCACGCAGGTCGGCACCTTCACTCCCACCCGCAAGGGCGTCGCGCTCTCGGGCGCCGACGACGGCAGCTTCGTCCTCGTCTCGGAAGGGGCGTCCGCGAGGTGCTGGGAGGATCGCAGCGGCTGCTGGCTGACGCTGGTCAAGCCGGGGCAGGCGAACGCCGCGCTGGGCGAGGGGTTCTTTGCGCACGCAGTGGACTCCGCGGGGACGGTGGTGGCCGCGGTGAAGGGCCCACAGGGCTCGGCAGGGCTCGGCATCTACCAGGTGAGCGATCTCTCGGTGACTCCGCTCGCTCTCGGCGCTGACCTCGACGTCCTCGCCGGCTGGACGGTGGGCGACCACCTGGTGCTCAGCGACGCAACGGGCATCGAGGTCGTCGACCTGGGCGCGAAGGCGCTCAAGAAAACCGTCGCGGGGTACTGGAAGGTCACGCCGCGCACCGATGGCTCGCTGCGGCTGAGCCCCGGCTCGTGCGGCGCCGGGGCCTGCGAGCACGTGCTGCTGGACCCGCGTTCGGAGCTCGAGCAGCGGCTGCCCGCGAGCACGGATTCCCGGCTCCAGTCGTTCGGGAGCGGCGTGAGGGCGGCGTTCTGCGAGACGCCGGCGTGCAACGTCCTCTCGGTGGGGAAGGCGGGGGCGGATCCCTCGGACACGGCCCAGTGGCGCAAGGTGGTGAGCGTTTCCACCGCGGGCTACCAGTTCGCCGGCGGGTTCCCGTTCGACGACCTGTTCGACGCCCCCTGCGTGCCCTACACGCGCCCGGAGAAGGTGACCGCCAACGGGAGCCACAAGGACCTCGCCGGGTTCTGCGTACGGTAGCGACGCCACTGAGCCTGGAAACCACAGTTCGGTAGGGCGCAGAGAAACGCATCGTCCTGAAACCCGTTCGGTATCGTGGGCTTGTTCAGGGACCACGCCACCAACGCGGAGGAACAGGACGATGCTCGCGAACGATAGCCCGAATCGGGTCGCAGTCGAGAAGCGCCTGGAGGTCGAGTACACCGACAAGCGTGTCAGTGGGAGGGGCGGGCTGGTCGCGTTGATGCGGTTCCTCGACCACGTCGGCGTGCCCGCAGTGTTGCGGCGCTGTCTGCCGGACGGGCGTACCTCGCCCAACCAGATCCCTGTGGTCGACATGGCGCTGGCGTTCATGGTCAGCGTGCTGACAGGCGGTCGCCGGTTTGCCCACGTGGAGCGGTTGCGCTCTGACCTGAGTCCAGACCCGCGGGCTTCGCGTCGGCACATCCGTTCCGGATCGCGCTAAGGTCTTCCCGTCCTGGCTCCGTGGGGGGGCCGTGAACCAACGCAACGGAGAGCCCATGACCCAGCTCAAGTGGGGCGGAACATTCAACACGCTCGACCCGATGACCCGACTTCCAGTGCGCGGCACCATCGGCGGCGAGTTCGTCGGCGACTGCCCGGAGGAACAGGCCGCGGCACTCAAGAGCATCGTCCTCGCTCGCGCGGGCGACGTGCTCGGACGCAGCGGCTCGGTCCTCTCCGCGCTGGCCGACCTCGGCGACCTCGGCCGGCGCCTCACCGCGTCGATCGAAGGTCCCGTCTCGCAGGTGGGCGCGCGCGGCCAGGCCACCGTCGCCTTCGCCCGAATCGACCCCATGAACGAGGCGCTGCTCCGGGCGAAGTCCCGGCAGTAGCGGGCCCTTCGGGGCCCTCTCCCCCCGCCCGCTCCCAGGCCGGACCCGGCTCGTTCCTCGCCTGGGTCCTTGGGAGAGGGAGCCGTCCTTGCCGTGCGTCGGCTTGCCTCGTCCTCGGCGACGCCGTCACTGCGCCCTGTACTCGTGCGCGCCGAGGTCCGGCGGGCCCTCCGTGTGCGGCCTGCCGTCGATGTCCAGCCCGTGCTCGGTCAACGCCACGGCCCGGTCGATGGCCGGGGCTGCGCCCGCGACCAACCTCAGGTCCCCCGTCGCGGGAGCACGGAAGAGCGCCGCCTTCGCGTCGAGCAGGTTGTCGGCCACGGTGCCCTGGGCCTCGTTGCGCCGGGTCACCCGCACCAACACGTTGTTGCGCACCTCTACCTGAGTGTTCGCGAAGCGGTAGTCCAGCGAGGAGAAGGCGGCCGCGGGGTGAAACACCGTGTTGTGGAACACCTTCGTCCCGCGCGCCTGGTCCAACTCGATGCCGGTGTCGAACTCCGTGATGGAGGCCGCGATGAAGTTGTTGCGGATGACTCCGCCGAAGTGGCCGACGTACAGCCCTGGCGCCGGGTCGTCTGGGTAGTCCCTCGAGGTGCCCGTCTCGGTGAGCCCGAAGCCGATGCCCCGCGCGCAGTCCACGATCTCGTTGCGCTCCACCAGCGTGTCCCGCGAGCCGCTCCAGAAGTGGACGGCGTGCTCGGCCAGCGGCCCCCCGGGGCAGTAGATGCCGCGGAAGGTGTTGTCCCGCACGTTCCACCCTCGCGCCTGGTGCGCGTCGATGCCGCCGGTGTAGCAGCTGGTCCCTCCCAGCGACTCCACGTGCCCGCGCCCCGCCGCGGTGAGCTCCACCAGCGAGCACTCCAGCCGGCCGTCGTCGGCGAAGCGGCGCGGCGTGGCCCCGTTCCCGTTCACCTTCACCTGCTGCTCACCGCCGTCCACGATGTGCAGGTTGTAGAGCCTCACCCCCGTCACGTCCCCCGACGCCCCGCCGGTCACGTGCACCGGGTGGTCCACCGCCCGGGTGATCGTCAGGTCGGCGATGGTCACGTCGCTGGCGGCGATGAAGACCATCTCTGCGGTCTTGTACTCCCCGTCCAGGATCACCGCGTCGCGGTTGCCCGACGCGGAGCGCAGCGTCACCCCCGGCTTGAGGAACTGCAGGCGACGCTGGCCCTCGTCCGCGGAGGTCGGTCGATAGGTGCCGTCGGCGAGCAGCAGCGTGTCCCCCGGCGCCGCCGCCTGCACCAGCGCCGCGAGCTCGTTCGCCTGCGCCGGGGTCACCTGGACGACCTTGCCCGTGGGCGCCGGCAGCGGAGCGCAACGGTTCGGGCCCTGGCTCGCATCTGCGCCCGCCGAGGCATCTGCCAGCCCGATCCCCGAGTCCGGCTTCGCCCCGGCATCCCACCCGGCGCCAGCGTCTGCGAGGGAGCCGGCGTCCGCCACTCCCGCATCGGCCGCAGCCGGCAGCGCCCCGTCCGGCAGCGAGACCTCGGCCGAGCACCCCAGGAG
>CAZAIE010000863.1:0-3768 GCA_964485035.1 uncultured Myxococcaceae bacterium
GCGAACGACAGACGCACTACTTCGTCTCCGCCGGGAGCGAATGGGCGATCTTGTCGAGGATGCCGTTGATGAACGCCCCCGACTCCTCGCTGCCGAACTTCTTCGCCAGCTCCACCGCCTCGTTGAGGATCACCTTGCGCGGCGTGCCCGGGCAGCGCGTCAGCTCGTAGACCGCCAGGCGCAGGACGTTGCGGTCCACCTTCGCCATCCGGTCCACGCGCCAGTTGCGGCTCGCCTCTTCGATCTTCTGGTCCAGCTCCGCGCGGCAGGAGCACACCCCGTGGACCAGGTCGTCGCTGAACTTCAGCGTCTCCGCGTCCGGCTGCTCGGGGATGCCCTCGTCCTCGCTCTTCCAGGCGTTGGCGAGCGCGTCGGACGGCTCGGCGCTGGCCAGGTCCACCTGGTACAGCGCCTGGAGCGCCCGCTCGCGGGCCTGGCTGCGCGAACCCTTGCGATGGCCTTTCATGGCATTCCCCTCTCGGCTAGCGCTTGGCGCCCAGTTCCTTGATGACGTTGGCGGTCTCGATGGCCGCGACCACCGCGTCGGCGCCCTTGTTGCCCGCCTTGGTGCCCGCCCGCTCGATCGCCTGCTCGACGTTGTCGCAGGTGAGCACGCCGAACGAGACCGCGCACGGCGCCTCCATCGCGATCTGCGCGAGGCCCTTGGAGACCTCCGCCGCGATGTAGTCGAAGTGCGGCGTCCCGCCGCGGATGACCGCGCCCAGCGCCACCAGCGCGTCGTAGCGGCCGGTCATCGCCACCCGCCGCGCCACCTGCGGCAGCTCGAACGTGCCCGGGACGCGCACCACGTCGATGTCGCCCTCGGCGACGCCGTGGCGCACCAGGGAGTCGATGGCGCCGCTGAGCAGCTCCTCGGTGATGAAGCTGTTGAACCGCGACACCACCAGCGCGAACTTCAGGCCCTGCGCCGTCAGGCGGCCTTCGACGTACCTAGGCATGCTTCTTCGACCTCGTGGGGCGGGCGTCGGACCCGGGCTGCACGTGCCCGGCCGCGCGCTGGCGCCTCAGGTTGGCCCGGTTTGCGGGCGTGGACTCGACCTCGACCGGCACGCGCTCCACGACCGAGAGGCCGTAGCCGTGCATGCCGACGATCTTCTTGGGGTTGTTGGTGAGCAGGCGGATGCGCGAGACCCCTAGGTCCCGGAGGATCTGGGCGCCCACGCCGAGGTCGCGCAGCCGGACCTCGCGGTTGGGGTCCTCGGGGTTGGCGAGGATGCAGCCCAGGCGCTTGAGCGAGTCCTTCTGCAGGTAGACGACGACGCCCCTCCCCTCCCGATCGATCTGCTCGAGGGCGCGGCGGAGCTGGGTGCCACAGTCGCACGCGGCGCTCAGCCCGGAGTCGCCCAGCGGACAGGCGGAGTGCATCCGCACCAGCACCGGGTCGCCGCCCGCGACGTCGCCCTTCACCAGGGCGATGTGCTGGCGTCCCTCGAGCACGCACTCGTAGCGCACGGCGCGGAAGTCGCCCAGGCCAGCCACCGGGTTCGCCGCCTCCTCCAGCCGCCGCACCAGATGCTCCGACTCCAGGCGGTAGCGGATGAGGTCGGCCACGGAGAGCAGCACCAGGCCGTGCTTCTTCGCGAACCGGACCAGGTCGGCGCGGCGCGCCATCGACCCGTCGGGGTTCATGATCTCGCAGATGACGCCGGCGGGCTCGAGCCCCGCCATCCGCGCCAGGTCCACCGAGCCCTCGGTCTGGCCGGTGCGAACGAGCACCCCGCCGTCGCGGGCTACAAGAGGAAAGACGTGGCCGGGACGGACCAGGTCCGTCGGCTTGGCGTTGGGCGCGACCGCCGCCTTCACCGTGAGCGCGCGGTCCTTGGCGCTGATGCCGGTGGAGACGCCGTGCGCCGCTTCGATGGAGACGGTGAAGGCGGTCCCGAACTGGCTGCCGTTGTCCTGGACCATCATCGGCAGGCGCAGGCGGCGGGAGCGGTCCTCGGTGACCGTGAGGCAGATGAGGCCGCGCCCGTAGGTGGCCATGAAGTTGATGGCCTTGGGGGTGACCTTGGTGGCGGCCATGACCAGGTCGCCCTCGTTCTCGCGGTCCTCGTCGTCGGTGAGGATGACCATGGCGCCGCGACGGATGGCGGCGATGGCGCGCTCCACGCGCTCGATGCTCTGGCGAATCTCGTCCTGGTGCACGCGTTCCATTTGGCTTCGTCGTCCTCTGGGGCAGGCGTCGGGGCCGGCGGGGCGGCTTTCTAGCCGAAGCCGCAGCGCTTGAGGAGATCTTCGTCCACGCCCGGGGCCTTTGCGCCCGCGCCGCGGACCAGCCGCGCCACGTACTTGCCGATGACGTCGGTCTCCAAGTTGACCGGAGTGCCCACCTGCTTGCCCGAAAGGGTCGTCCGCCCCTGCGTCTCGGGGATGAGCTGGACCGAGAAGCGGTCGGAGTCCACGCGGTTCACGGTGAGGCTCACGCCGTCGAGGGCCACCGAGCCCTTCTCGATGACGAACGGGGCGTAGGCGGGGTCGAGCGCGAAGGACATCACCAGCGAGCCGCCCTCGGTGCGGCGGTCGAGGACGCGGGTGACCGTATCGACGTGGCCGAGGACCAGGTGGCCGCCGAGGCGATCCGAGAGGCGCAGAGCGCGCTCCAGGTTCACCTTCGTGCCCGGGTCCCAGGACTCGAGGCTGGTGCGGCGCAGCGTCTCGGGGGAGGCCTCGACCTCGAAGCGGCCCTGACTGCGGGCGACCACGGTGAGGCAGGTCCCGTCGAGGGCGATGGACTCGCCCAGCTCGAACTCGTGCGCGGGGAGTTGGGTGGAGATGGAGATGCGCGTCATCGCGCCGCGCGCGAGGGACGACACGGAGCCAACGTCCTGGATGAGGCCGGTGAACATCGGGCGCGCAGTATACCGGGGGATGAATCCCCCGTCTCTATCTGGGACGGACCGAACTCGAACCAAGTCCGCTGAAGCGGACTCCTCCATGCTCCAGGCCCCTGGCTTGCCAGTCAGGCGCCTTGAGCGCCTTGAGTTGGTCCAGCCTCGAAGTCCGCCCTTCGAGCTTGTCCAGCCATCGAAAACAGAAGCGCTGCCGCTCGCCGATCGATGGCCCGCTTCGCGTCCCCAGCTCGTCAGGCAGGCGCATTTCACCGCCACGCAGTGGTCGATCTCCGTCGCCACCAGCAGCATCGAGCCGGGTGGGCCCAGGTGGGTGTCTGAAGGTGTGACGAAGGTCCCTTCGGCCACCGGACGGCCCAGATCGCCCGGCAAAAGTCTCTGAAAGGCCCGGGAAGGGCCCTGGGAGCCTCAAGCACGCATCGAGGAGGGGGGATCGCTGCTTTAATACCTTGAGGGTCTCGAACTGCGCCCCTACCGCCTCCTGGGAGCCCTGAAGGGCATTCTTGAGCAATCCGTAAACACCCGAAACAACAGCCTTATTGCCACGCCTCGTCTGGCGCCCAGACGCCGCGCAAGCGGATGGGGCGGTCGCCGAAGGCCTGCCCCCTATCCCCTCTCCCTCGGCGCATCCAGCCGCGCGATGCACACCTACTGGAAGGCCGAGCAGCGGGGCTGCGCTCACCGGTGACTCATCCGGGCTTCGCTGGGTTCGGACTCGGGGCGGGAGGCGGCTCCGGGACCAGATCGGCCCTTCCGGACTTGGACCGCCGCGCGCGGAGCAGGATGTCCTTGTTGAACTGTCCGTAGATGTCCGCGCGCCCGTCGTATTCCAGCTTTGGCGTCCCGGTCGCGGCGTCCAGCTCCGCAATCAGCGACGTCCCGTCGTACAGGTAGATCC
>CAZAIE010000864.1:0-3757 GCA_964485035.1 uncultured Myxococcaceae bacterium
GGATCTCGACGTCGATAGGGGCCGGGGAGCCGAAGTTGAGGATGCGCTTCACCACGCCGCCGGTGGAGAAGTAGGTCTGCACGCCGGGCAGTGCCTCGCGCACCGAGCGGCGGACCTTCTCCATGGCGTCCTGGTCGCTGAAGGTGCGCTCGGTCTTGGGGACCAGGTTCACGTTCAGGGTCCCGGCGTGCGGGCCGGAGTTGGCGCTGAAGAGCCCGGCGCGGCCGGCGGGGATGCCGCTGTTGGAGAGCACCACCGTCACCCGGTCGCCCAGCTCGCGGTGCACCGCCGCCTCCAGCACCGCCGCGGACTCCGCGGTGCGCTGTACCCGCGTGCCCACCGGACCCTTGAAGACCGCCGAGAGCTGCGCCTCGTCCGACTCCGGGAAGAACTCCGTGCCGATCCTCTTGAGCAGCGTCAGCGAGGCCGCGAAGAGCACCAGGATGGTGACGATGACCACCGTGCGGTGGCCCAGCACCCAGCGCAACCCCACCGCGTAGGCGTCGGCCAGCCGGTCCAGCTTGCGCGAGATGGCCCCCAAGACGCCTGTGGGGTGGCCGGTCTTCAGCCAGCGCAGGCAGAGCAGGGGGGTGACCGTGCGCGAGACCAGGAAGGAGAGCGAGAGCGCGAAGGCGATGGTCAGCGCCAGGGGCACGAAGAGGTTGCGCGCCACCCCGGAGAGGAAGAGCACCGGGAAGAACACGATGATGGTGGTGACCGTGGAGACGAAGATGGGCGCGGCCACCTCCTGCGCCGCGGCGAGCACCGCCTGCCGCCGGTCGGTCCCGAGCACGAAGTGCCGGTGGATGTTCTCCAGCTCGACGATGGAGTCGTCCACCAGCCGGCCCACGCCCAGCGCCAGGCCGCCCAGGGTGAAGACGTTCAGGGTCTGCCCCGAGAAGTACAGCAGGATGAAGGTGGCGACGATGGAGAGCGGGATGGCGACGCCGATGATGCCCGTCGCCCGCAGGCTGGCCAGGAACAGCAGGATCACCAGGACCGCCAGCAGCCCGCCCCAGAGCGCCTCGTGCGACAGCGCGCTCACGGCCGCGCGGATGTACCGCGACTGGTCGAAGGACATCTCCACCTTGACGTTGGGGGGCACGCCGCGCAGTTTCGGCAGCGCCTCCTTCAGCGCGTCCACCACCTCGATGGAGTTCGCGCCCGGCTGCTTGAGCACGCGGAACGAGACCCCGGGCATCCCGTTGATGCGGACGATCTCGGTCTGGTCGGCGGTGCCGTCCTCCACCCTGGCCACGTCGCGCACCCGCACCGGCGGCGCGGTGACCCCGTTGAGCGAGCCGGCGCCGGGGCGGACGACGACGTCGCGCAGCTCGTGCACCCCCTCCACCTCGGTGTTGCTGAAGACGTTGTAGTCACGATCGCCCGCGCGCAGGTTGCCGCTGGGGAGCATCAGGTTCGCGGAGCGCACCGCGGCCACCAGGTCGAGCAGCCCCAGGCCGCGCGTGCGCAGCGCCTCCTGGTCCGCCCTGACGCCGATCTCCCGCACCCGCCCGCCGCCCACGGTGGCGCTGGCCACGCCGGGCAGGCGCTCGAGCTGCGGCTGGACGACGTTGTAGCCGAGGTCGTAGAGCTGCCGCTCGTCGAGCCCGTCGCCGGAGAGGATGACCTGCGCCACCGGCATGTTGGTCACGTCGAACTTGATGACGAAGGGCTGCTGTACGCCCGGGGGCAGCCCGCTCAGCGCCTGCGCCACGCGCTGCGCCACGTCGAACTGCGCGTTGTCCAGGTTGGTCCCGTACTGGAACCAGACGTTGATGGCCGAGAGCCCCTGCTTGCTGGTGCTCTCCACGCGGTCGATGCCGGGCGAGCTGCTCACCGCCCGCTCCAGGGGCTGGGTGATCGACCGCTCGACGTCGGCGGGCCCCGCGCCCGGGTAGAAGGTGGCGATGCGCACCACCGGGATGTCGATGTCGGGGAAGAGGTCGACGCCCAGGCTGCTGAGGGAAACCGCGCCGAGCACGATCACCATCAGCGAGGCCATGAGGATGAAGACCGGGTTGCGCAGGGCGAGGCGGGTGAGCCACATGGTGCGGTCCTGTCGGCAGGAGGTTCAGGGCTTCGCGGCGGGCTTGCCTTCGGGCTTGCCCCCCGGCCGCGCCACGCGGACCAGCGCTCCGTCGGCGAGGGCGTCGGTGCCGGCGGTGACGACCTCCTCGCCCGCGGCCAGTCCCTTCACCACCTCCAGCCAGTCCCCGCCGTCGACCCCGATCTCCACCTCGCGGCGACGCACCTTCTCGCCGTCGAGCACGAACGAGTACCGGCTCTGGGAGTTCACCACCACCGCGCTCACCGGGACGACTGCGGCCTGGGCCCGGGTCTCGAGCACGATCGCCGCGCGGCCGTACATCCCGATGCGCAGCTCGCCGTCCGGGTTCGCGAGGTGCACCTCCGCGTCGAGAGTCCGCGTGGCGGCGTCGAAGGCCGGGTTGAGCCGCACCACCTTGCCGGTGAAGGTCTTCCCGGGGAACGCGTCCAGGGTGACGCGCGCTTCCATGCCCACCTTGACCTGGGGCGCCTCGCGCTCGTTGAGCGAGGCCATCACCCGCAGCGGGTCCACCTGGCCCACGGTGAGGATGGCGCCGGCGCCGCCAGGCCCCACCAGCGCGCCGGGGTCGAGCCGGCGGGTGAGGACCAGGCCGTCCACGGGGGAGAGGATGCGCAGCTCGCCCAGCCGCACCGCCAGCGCCTCGATGCGTGCCTTGGAGGCCGCCTCCGCGGCCTCGGCCGACGCCAGCGCGGTGGTGGCCTGCTGCAGCTCCTGCTGCGAGACCAGCCCCGCCGGCGCCAGCTGCTTCGCGCGCTCGAAGTTGCTGCGGGCCAGCGCCGCCGCCGCCTGGATCTGCCCCAGCGCGGCGCGCTCGGCCACCAACTGGTCGGGCAGGTCGCTGGGGCGCACCGTGGCCAGCACCTGGTTGCGGCGCACCCTGTCGCCGCGGTCCACCAGCACCGCGTCGAGGTAGCCCAGCGACTTCGAGCCGACGTCGCTCACCGCCAGGGGCCGCAGGTCCACCGGGGCGCTCACCGTCACCGGGACGTCGCGGGCCTCGATGCGGGTCACCGCCACCAGCGGGGCGGGGCGGGTCCGGGGCTTCGCCTTGCCGTCGCCCGCGCCGCCGTTGCAGGCGGCAAGGAGCAGGACGGCGCTCACGGTTCCAAGGGTCGTTCGCACGGTGGACCTTCTAGTCGAGGATGATTGCGAACACAACGATTGCGAACACACCCTTTCGTCGGTAGGTTACGCGGCCGATGAGCACCGACCGACACGCGGCCCGCCTCTCCCGGGCGCACGAGCTGGCGAGCCTTTTGGGCCGCTCTCGCCGCCGCATGTGGACGGCCGTCACGCGCCGGCTCGAGGACCAGGGCGAGTCGGTGCTCGCCTGGCAGCTGTTGAACCGGCTGCGCTGCGACGGGCCCATGACCCAGGTCGAGCTCTCGGCGGGCACCGGCCAGCACCCGGCTGGCGTCTCGCGGCTGGTGGACACCCTGGAGCGGCAGGGCGAGGTGCACCGCGAGCGCGATGGGAAGGACCGTCGCAAGCTCAACGTGGGCATCACCCGGCTCGGACGGGCGCGGCTGCACCGGCTCGACCCGGTCCTGGGCACCGCGGCCGACGAGTTCTTCGCCCCGCTCGACGACGCCGAGCGCCGCACCCTGGCCCGCCTGCTCGCGCGCGTGCTGGGCACCACCCTGGGGCGGTGCCGGTGACCCCGAAGGAGCTGCGCGGCCTCTGCCG
>CAZAIE010000865.1:0-3740 GCA_964485035.1 uncultured Myxococcaceae bacterium
ACATCGAGGTGAACCGCCACCTGCTGCGGACCTACCTCGAGCGCCAGCCCTTCGAGGTCCTGGAGGCGAGAGATGGGCTCGAGGCCCTCGAGCTGGTGCGCCAGCACCGGCCCGCCCTGGTCCTCACCGACGTGAAGATGCCGGGGATGGACGGCTCCGCGCTGCGCGAGGCGATCAAGTCCGACCCGGCGCTGCAGTCCATCCCCGTGGTGGCGGTCACCGCCTCGCTCGTCGGCGAGGCCATCGACGAGGTGCGACGCGTGTTCGACGGCTACCTGCCCAAGCCGCTGCTGCAGCGCGAGCTGCTGGTCGAGCTCGCGCGGCACCTGCCGCACCGGACCTTGGTGACTGCACCCGCAGCGGCTCGCGCCGAGGAGGCGCTGGGCGACCGCGGCAGGCTGGCCGAGGCGCTGGCCCCACTGCAGGACACCCTCGCCGCCCTGCGTCGCTCGCTCCGCCCGGCGCTGGCCGAAGAGCTGGGCCGTCGGCTGGCCCCGGCCGGGGAGTGGTCACCGGCCGCCCGCGCCATCGCCGCGGACCTGGTGCAGGGGGCTTCGAGCTTCGACGTCCCGCGCATGAAGGCGGCCCTGGAGCGGCTGCAGCGGGTCCTCGACGAGGTGCGGCCCGCAGCGAGGTAGCGCCCGCAAAGGCAGGCGCCGCCCGGGTCACAGGCGGCGCCGCTTGCAGACCAATCGTGCCCCCGACGCTACTTCTTCTCGTCGGGCTTGATGGGCGTGACCGTGGCGGTCTTGAGGTTCTCCATCTTGCAGCTGCCCTCGAAGATCACGCCCTTCTCGATCACCAGGGCCGGGGTCTCGATGTTCCCGCGCACCCGGGCGTTGGCCTTCAGCTCCACCACCTGCGAGGCGCGGATGTTCCCCACCACCTCGCCGTAGACCACCATGGTGCCCACGGTGATCTCCGCCTGGACCTTGGCGCCGGGGTCCACCTGCAGGCGGTCCTTGGAGAAGATCTCCCCGTTGAAGCGCCCGGCGACGCGGACCTCGCCCTCGAAGGTGAGCTTGCCCTCGAACTCCGTCCCCTTCCCGACGACGGTGACCTCACGTTCGCCCGCGTGGATGTCCTCGTCCCGCTTCGCCAGTGCCATCGCTGTCTCCTTGGTGCTCACGGGCCTCGCGGCCTCGGCTGCCGGCCCCGGGGCCGGCTCCTTCTTGCCCCACATTGCCATCCGCTGCGCCTCCGTCGAGGCCGTGAAGACTAGGGCCGCGCCCCGCGGCCCGGCAAGCCGCTACTTCTTGTGCTTCTCCCGGTAGTCCACCGCCGCGCGCACGAACCCCGCGAACAGCGGGTGCGGGGCGAAGGGCTTGGACTTGAACTCGGGGTGGAACTGGCAGCCGAGGAAGTGCGGGTGGCCGGGCAGCTCGATGACCTCGACCAGGTCCATGGCCTGGTGCACGCCGGAGAAGGCCATGCCCTTCTCGGCGAACGCCTTGCGGAAGGCGTTGTTGAACTCGAAGCGGTGGCGGTGGCGCTCGCTGATCTCCGCCTTGCCGTAGAGCTTGCGGGCCAGCGTGCCCTCGCCCAGCGCGCAGGCGTAGGCGCCCAGCCGCATGGTGCCGCCCTTGTCGGAGACCTTCTTCTGCTCCTCCATGAGCGTGACCACCGGGTGCGCCGTCTGCTCGTCGAACTCCAGGCTGTTGGCGCCCTCGAGGCCGAGCACGTTGCGCCCGAACTCGATGACCGCCATCTGCAGACCCAGGCAGATGCCGAAGAAGGGCACCTGGTGCTCGCGGGCGAAGCGCACCGCGGCGATCTTGCCCTCCGTCCCGCGCACCCCGAAGCCGCCGGGCACCAGCACCGCGTGGGCGTCCTTGAGCACGTGCGGCGCGCCCTGCTGCTCGATGAGCCCGGCGTCGATGTAGTCCAGCTGCACCTTCACGTCGTTGCCGACGCCGCCGTGGCAGAGCGCCTCGTTGAGGCTCTTGTAGCTCTCCACCAGGTCCACGTACTTGCCCACCACCGCGATGCGCACCACGCCGTGGCCGGGCTGCTTGATGGTCTGGACGATCTTCTCCCACTGGTCGAGGCGCGGCGCGCGCGACCAGATGTTGAGGATCTCGGCGACCTTGTCGTCGCAGCCCTCGGCGTGCAGCGCGATGGGCAGCTCGTAGATGGTGGAGACGTCGCGGCTGGTGAAGACCGCGCCGGGGGGCACCGAGCAGAAGAGGGCGATCTTGTCGCGCATCTCCTTGGGCACCTCGCGGTCGGTGCGGCACAGCAGCATGTCCGGCTGGATGCCGATCTCGCGGAGCTTCATCACCGAGTGCTGGGCGGGCTTGGTCTTCAGCTCCCCGGCGGCGGCGATGTACGGCAGGAGCGCCATGTGGATGTAGCAGCAGTTCTCGGCGCCCACGTCGTACTTCATCTGCCGGATGGCCTCGAGGAAGGGCAGGCTCTCGATGTCGCCCACGGTGCCGCCCACCTCGACGATGCAGCAGTCGTGGTCGGCCGCGGCGGCGCGGATGGCCTGCTTGATCTCGTCGGTGACGTGGGGGATGACCTGCACCGTCTTCCCCAGGTACTCGCCGCGGCGCTCCTTCTGGATGACGGCGTTGTAGATGCGGCCGGAGGTGAAGTTGTTGTTCCGGCCCATGGGGGCGTTGGTGAAGCGCTCGTAGTGGCCCAGGTCGAGGTCGGTCTCGGCGCCGTCGTCGGTGACGAACACCTCGCCGTGCTGGAACGGGCTCATCGTGCCCGGATCGACGTTGATGTACGGGTCGAGCTTGAGGTGGGTGATCTCCAGGCCCCGGTTCTCGAGCAGCGCCCCGAGGGACGCCGACGCCAGGCCCTTGCCCAGCGAGCTGACCACGCCGCCGGTGACGAAGATGTACTTGGTCTTCTTGGCTCGCACGATTGTCGCCTCCACGGAGCGCGCCCACCGCCCGGCGTCCGTTCGCGCGGGGTTGTAGCAACCACCCCCGGGTCGGTCAACGCAGCGTCCGGGTGGGGCGGTTGCCGGCGCTCGCGTCAGGCGAATACTGTCCTGCCTTCATGAGCGGCACGTTCGACCCGGCAGCCTTCCCGCGCAGCGCGGCCTACGTGGCCACGCTGCCCCACGGGCTCGCCTCCTACCCCGACTGCCTGTGCCGGGGCAGTGGCCTGACCTTCGCCACCTACGCCCCGCTGCTCGAGGCGCCCTCCGGACTGCCGGACGAGGTGCTGGAGGTGGCCCGCAGACCGCCGGGGGCGACCGAGTGGGTGACCGAGGTCATGGGCCAGGTGCTGTTCCTGGCCCTGGCCGACCGGTCGGGGCTCGGGGACGACGACTTCCTGGACGCGACCAGCCGGGAAGTCGCCCGGCGGCCCGGGGGACACCTGCTGCGACCGCTGGTGGAACTCACCTCGCCCGAGCTGCTCATCAGCGTCGGGGAGATCGTCTGGCGCACGGAGCGGCGTGGGTCGGTGCTGGAGCTGGTCCCGGGAGACCGGCGATGCCGGGCCGTGCTGCGCTACCCGCCGCACCTGTACGACCGGTTCCTGGTGCGTGCCGCCGCCCGGTCGCTGCAGGACGGGCTGGGCATGGCCCGCGCCACGGAGGCCCGGGCCGAGGTCGTGGAGTACGACCCCACCCGCGCGCAGATCCACCTGAGCTGGCGCTGAGGCGGCTCCCGTGGGGAGGCGGGCGGGACGCGCGGAACGCCGCCGAGGGTCCACTCGACCCGGTTTCGGAGCCTTTGCGCCGGCGGCGAAGGTGCGGGCCCGCGTGATCAAGCCGGGTG
>CAZAIE010000866.1:0-3736 GCA_964485035.1 uncultured Myxococcaceae bacterium
GGAGGTGGCCGCTCCGGGGCCAGCGGCTGGACCTGGGAGAGGGCGGAGTGCGTCTCGGCAGTCTGCTGCCGCGAGGACTGGAGGCGCTCGGAGAGGACGATCGCCCCGCCGAGGGCGAGCAGTCCGGTGAGGCCGCCCAGCGCCAGCCACTGCAGGGCCACCTTGCGCGGGACGGGCCGCGGCCCGCTGCGATCGACCGGGGGCGCGGCGGCGGGGGCGATGCGGCAGGCGAGGCTGTTGCGCAGGTCGCTGGGGAGCGAGTGCACCAGGGCGGCGCCGAACTGCTCCACGTCCTGGAAGCGGCGGGCGGGGTCCTTCTCCAGCGCGCGAGAGAGGACCTCGGCGAGCGCGCGCGGGACCTGGGAGTTCAGCGCGTCCACTGGCGGCGGGGCGTGGGTGCAGACCAGCGAGAGCACCGCGGGGACGTTGTCGGCCTCGAAGGCGGCGCGGCCCGCGAGCGCCTCCCAGAGCACCACCCCCAGCGCGTGGATGTCGGTGCGGCCGTCGCACTGGGCCGAGCGGCCCATGGCCTGCTCCGGGGCCATGTAGCGCGGCGAGCCGAGGAGGGTCTGGTTGCCGGTGAGCACCGTGCTCGCCCCGAGGATCTTGGAGATGCCGAAGTCGAGCACCTTCACGAAGTCGGGCCAGGAGCCGCGGCTGCAGAGGAAGACGTTGTCCGGCTTCAGGTCGCGGTGGACCACGCCCTGGCGGTGCGCCGCGCCCAGGGCCATCGCCGCCTGGTAGCCGATGGCCACGGCTGCAGCCGGAGAGAGCCGGCCGGCCTCGAGCCTGCGGCCCAGCGTCTCGCCCTCGAGCAGCTCCATGACCAGGAAGGGCTCGCCGGCCTCGCTGGTGTCGAAGTCCACCACGTCGATGATGTTCGGGTGGCCGATGCGCGAGGTGACCTGGGCCTCGTGGCGGAAGCGCTCCATCGCCTCGCCGTTCCAGCTCACCCCGGGGTGGAGCAGCTTGAGCGCGAAGCGGCGGCCCAGGTTGACGTGCACCACCTCGTAGACCACGCCCATGCCGCCGACCCCGAGGGTGCGCTCGATGCGGTAGCGCTTGGAGATCGTCCGGCCGGGGACGAGGGTGCCGTTGCAGGTCTCGGTCACGGGGTGCACAGCCTACGTCGGCGGGCCGGGGAGCGCGACGCCGACGATGGGCTATGGTGGGCCGTGTTCGCCTTCCTCCGCCGACGCCTCGCCCGCCGCGCCCCGTTCCCCGAAGCCTGGAGGGAGGTGCTGCAGCGCCGGGTGCCCTTCTGGTCGACCCTGGACGCCGGGACCCGGGCGCGCTTCGAGGAGAAGCTGAAGGTGTTCGTGCGCACCAAGACGTTCGAGGGCGCGGGCGGGTTCGTGGTGGACGAGGAGGCCAAGGTGGTCATCGCCGCCGGGGCGGTGCGGCTGTCGGTGAACCTCCCGGGCGAGGACTACGAGCGGCTCTCGACGGTGGTGGTCTACCCGGCGCACTACCAGCACCAGGAGAAGGACGGAGTGGTGTTCGGCGAGGCGAACCGCTGGGGCACGGTGGTGCTCTCGTACGCCTCGGTGCTGGCGGGGCTGAAGAACCCGGCCGACGGCCAGGACGTGGCGCTGCACGAGTTCGCGCACGCGCTGGACATCGAGGACGGGGCGTTCGACGGGACGCCGGAGCTGAGCGGCCGGGCCTACGCGCCGTGGGCGCGGGTGATGTCCGAGGCCTTCCTGGACCTGCGCGGCAAGGGTGGGAAGCGGCGCGCAGTGCTGCGCCACTACGGGGCCACCAACGAGGCCGAGTTCTTCGCCGTGGCCACGGAAGCCTTCTACGAGAAGCCCCGCCAGCTGCGCGAGAAGCACCCCGAACTCTACGAGCTGCTCGCAGAGTTCTACCGGGCTGACCCGGCAGCGAGCTGACGGTCGAGCCCGCGCATGCGGGCTTCGTAACCTCAAGGCGCGGCTTCAGCCGCCGGCCATTCAAGGCAGGCCCTTGTCGCGTCAACGACGCCAGTCCCCTCCGAAAGCCCCGTGATTTCAACGCCACATTCGCCCGCGTCCGTCCGCATGCCACAATGTAGGCATTCGCACGACACGGGAGGCTCCATGGCGCCCAGGCGCAGCCCCAACCCGGACCTGCTCTTCGAGGACGTGCGCGCTCCGCGGGTCGAGCGCCTGTTGCGCGGCGGGCCCCTGCCCATGGACCGGGCGACGGTCTTCGTGACGCACCGCTGCAACTTCCGGTGCGGCTACTGCAACGGCCCGCACCAGGCGCCGGGGCTGGGGAGCCGCGCGCGGCGTCGCGTGCTCGCCCGGACCTTCACTCCAGAACTCCTCGATCGCTTGCTCGACGACTGGAGCCGGCACGGTCTCGGGCACGTGCACTTCACGGGCGGCGAGGCGACGCTCGACCGCCACCTCCCCTCCTACGTCGCCGGGGCGCGAGCGCGCGGGATGCTCGTCTCGCTGACGACCAACGGCTCGGCGCGGCCCGAGCTCTACCGCGAGCTGGTGGCCAGCGGCCTGACCGAGGTCCGCATCTCCGTGGACTCGGCGGACCCGGTCGAGGCCGAGCGCATCGCCGGGGTCCCCGGAGTGCTGCCGCGCGTGCTGCGAGCCCTGCGCGAGCTGGTCCGCCTGCGCGAGGCCGGAGCGGGGCTCTTCGTCATCGTGAACCTCACCCTCCAGCGCTTCGATCCACGAGCCGTCCGCCACACCCTCGAGCGCCTGCTGGCGACCGGACCGGACGACCTGAAGCTGCTGGTTGCGGACGAGACCAGCGCCGAGATCGAGGCCGCCGCGAGCCGCGACCAGGTGGACGAGCTGCTGTCGCTCTCGCGCCGCTTCGGGACCTTCCCGCTCCTGGAGGAGAAGACCCGCGCGCTCTTCCGCCGCAACGTCTTCGGGCTCGAGGGCCCCGAGCCGCGTCACCTGATGCGCCGCTGCCACGTCCCGCTCACCGAGCGCACCCTCGACGCCGAGGGCGTGTACCCGTGCTCCATCTACCTGCGCTACCTCGGGCGGCCGCTGGCCCGCGCCGATGCGCCGTTCGAGGAGCAGCAGCGCGCCATCGAGGACTTCGTCGAGAGCCACGACTGCCGGAGCGATCCCATCTGCTCACGGCACTGCTCCGGGTGCTGCCGGGCGCTGAACGTGGAGGTGGGGCGGCGCGAGGCCGAGGACGAGCAGGGGCGGCGCGCCCTCGAGCGTCCAGTGCTGCGGCCACCGCCGAGCAGGTGGGGCCTGGACGAGGTGCGCGCCCGGCTCCGGCAGATCCTCTCGTGCGAGCCGGGCCCCGCACCGTTCCTGGTGATCAAGCCGCAGGGCCTCGCTCACGAGCGGGAGATCCGCAGCTACCTCGCGGACCAGGGCGTCGAGGTGCGCGCCGCGAGGTGGATTCGCGACTGGGCCAGCTTCGCGCGCTACCTCTACCTGAAGCCCGACCGCTTCCAGCGCGAGGCGGACCTGCATCGTCATCTCTGGCGCGGCGAGGCGTACCGCGCGGGCGAAGGCCGCCACGGCATCCTGCTGGAGGCTCCCGGCGCGCCGATGGCCCAACTGCAGCGCATCAAGCGCGAGCTGCGCCGGTGGCTGGGCGAGGAGCGGCGCCGGGTCCAGCTCGGGCACGACTTGGAGGTGGTGAGGTTCTCGCCGGTCCACGTGCCCGAGAGCCGGGACCTCGAGTGGGAAGCCCGGGTCGCGCAGTGGGCGCTGGGCGGGACGGGACCATGAAACAGCCAGAGGCCCGATCCAGAGATCGGGCC
>CAZAIE010000867.1:0-3734 GCA_964485035.1 uncultured Myxococcaceae bacterium
ATCTGGGCCCGTCGCCGCTTCCGGCGCCGCTTCGTGGGGTTCGCATGAGACTGCCGACGCGCATCGCCCTGACCCTTGCTGCCGTCTTGGCCGCCGTGCCCGCGCTGGGTGCGGCCCCCAAGGCGAAGAAAGAGCAGCCGCTCCCCGCCGCCAAGGCCCAGGTCACCGACACCGAGGTCGCCGTCGACGCGAAGGACGACGCCCGCAAGCTCGCCGAGGCGTATCTGCAGGCCATCTCCAACCAGGGCAACGACGGGGGCATCGAGTCGCTGCTGGGCGGCGCGACGCTCACCGCGCGCATCTTCACCATCGAGAACTGGAAGGTGGTGGGGCGCGAGAAGCACCGGCACGAGGAGGGCGACGTCGCCGACCTCAACTCCTACGTGAACGCGGTGGACCGGGCGGGCCGCGACGCGCTGAGCACGATGATCGGCGGCGGGCCGGCCTCGACCGACTCCGACGGCCTGGGGGTGCAGGAGCTGAGCGCCGAGGAGGCCAAGAAGATCCTCGAGCCCACGCGCCAGAAGGCCAACCAGTTCTCCAAGACACACCCGGTGTTCGCCTACATCGCGCGGGTGGACAAGCAGGTGTACTGGCACCCCAAGAACCCCTTCCGCAAGCTGCTCGCGGACGCGGGGCCGAAGGGCCGGTACGTGCTGGACTTCGACCTCTTCTGGATCGAGACGGTCGAGGGCGCGCACCAGGACAAGAACGTTCGCAAGTGGCCGCTGCGCATCGTGCGCTGGCAGGCCAAGGGCGCCGACTCCGGCTACAAGGTGCTGCCCGCCAGCGAGTGGAACGCCGAGTAGCAACCCCGAGGTAGCCCCGCTCACTCCACGCCCACAAGCCGGACGATCTTGTAGATCCGCCGGTCGAGCGGCAGCCGTGCGTCCACGAACCCCAGCGCCTCGTCGAACTCGAAGGCGATGGTGGGGACCGGCGGTGAGATGGAGATCACCAGCTGGAACTCCCACAGGCTCACGATGCGCTCCTTGATGCCCAGTCCGTCCGAGGGCGGCGGCGGCAGCCGTGAGGCCGCGGCGCGCACGTCGGCGACCGCCTCGCGATCGATCGCGGGCTCGTTCGAGCCCTCCACCAGCGTGACGGCGACGAGCTTGCCCTCACGGTCCTGCTCCACCCGAAGCAGGGCCCGCTTGCGCGACTTGAACTGCTCCTTGAGTTGCCGGCCGTAGGCGTCTCGCGCTGCCGCGTTGCTGACCTCGCCGGTGCGCTCGATGATCGTGGGCACCGCCGTGTCCCCGGAGATGGGCGAGCCCGCCGAGGCGTAGCGGCGCGCGTTCTCGCGCCAGACCTGCTGGAAGAGCCGGGTGTTCTCCTGCATCTGCTCGGCCCAGCCGCGCAGGCCCCGCTGCTTCACGTGGTCCTCGGCGTCCCACGCCGCGAGCAGGGCCTTCCCGAGGGTTGCGAAGTAGGGGTCGACCAGCCCGTTCTCCACGCGCCTCCTGGCCTGCTGCCCGCCGATGAGCGCTGCTGGGCTGGGAGCGTCGCTGGACGGCGCGACGAGGTCCTGCTTCGCGCCGCGGGGTTCGCTGGGAACGGCGAGGCCTCCGGCTGGGCCTGGGCGGGGAGGCAGGTCCAGGTTCAGCGCGCGCGGGAGGTCGGCCGCGGCCACGGGAGCGTCGCTTGGGGCAGCGGTCGGCCGAGCCGCCTGGGGTTCGGCTTGGGGAGGCTCGGCTGCGACCGGGGGCGACGCGGCCGCCTGCGCCACGGCCGCGGGCTTGCGGACTTCGCGTTTCCGGGGCGGAGCGGCCGGCGTCTTGGCGGCGGGCTGAGGCCGCGGAGCAGGTGGCTCTTCGACGGCAGCTGGCAGCGGCCTGACGAGAACGGTCTTGGGAACGCGCACAACCTCCAACTCGACGAGGCGCGGCGTCATCGTCGACCGCTCGGGTTGGCGGACCAGGAGCGCAAAGAGCGCGGCGTGCAGCGCCGCGCTGATCACCAGACCCAGTCTCGGGGCCCATCTGGCCATTCGCCCTGCTCGCTGCGGCCCTTGCCGCGACATCGTCTCGAGTTGCCTGCTGAGCAGATGCCTCAGGCCGGCGCGAGATGCAGGAATTGTCTTGTACAGGGCGGTCGGCCCGCTTGTTCAGGGGCGTCGCGAGGGCCGGGGGCAGGCCGGTGAAGACGGCCCTTCCCAACCTCGGGGATTTGCGCTTGTTTTACCGCCCCCTCGGGCACGAGCAGCTATGTCCCGCGGCGAGTCGTGGGCTGGCGACTCAGCGCAGGCCCAGCCGGAAGGATGGACGTCATGGGCGCACCCGCAGCAACCCGGCCGGCCTACACCTTCGGTGAGGAGATCGCGAACGCGATCACCCACGGCATCGGTGCCCTGGTCTCCATTTCGGCGCTGACGGTGATGGTGGTGTTCTCCGTGCTCTGGGGCGACGGCTGGTGCCTGGCCAGCTCCATCGTCTTCGGGGTCACGCTGTTCCTGCAGTACGTCTTCAGCTCGCTGTACCACGCCATCCCGTTCCCGCGGGCCAAGCACGTGCTCAAGGTGCTGGACCACACCTCCATCTACCTGCTCATCGCCGGCAGCTACACGCCGTTCGCGCTGGTGACGCTGCGCGATGCGGGAGGCTTGTGGCTCTTCGCGGTCATCTGGGCGCTGGCCATCGCCGGCGTCGCGACCGAGGCCTTCTGGGTCTACCGGCCGAAGTGGGTCTCGGCGGTGGGCTTCATCCCCATGGGGTGGATCATCGTCTTCATGGCCGAGCCGCTCACCGCCCGGCTGGCGAGCGAGGGCTTCGTGCTGCTGGTCGCCGGCGGCATCACCTACACCGCGGGGACGCTGTTCTACGTGGCCAAGCGCCTGCCCTACCACCACGCCATCTGGCACCTCTTCGTGGTGGGCGGCAGCGTGCTGCACTTCCTCGCGGTGGCGAAGTACGTGCTGCCCGGCAAGGCGTGAGCCGATCGTCCCGCCTTCGGCCTGCGGCGGACAACGCAACGCGGCGCGTCGCCCTGGGGCAACGCGCCGCGAGTGAGAGATCAGGCTGGCTCAGTAGTAGCCGGGGGTCCCGATGTTGAGGCCCGAGTAGTACTTCATGAAGTCGGCCAGCGGCAGCTTGAAGATGCCGTCGTCCTTGCCGTCCGACCCGGGCTCCACACGGCCCCAGGGGTTGCGCAGGGTGACCATCTTCTGGCCGTTTTCCTCGCTCGCGCCCAGCACGGTGTAGTTGTGCCACGCGTAGAGGTTCTTGCCGGCGTACATCGCCTCCTGCTCCTTGCCGTGCGTGCCCGCGGTCACCGGGATCTTGGAGTCGGTGTTCTTCTTGATGGTCTCGAAGACGCGGTTCTCGTCCGCGTTCGCGAGGCGCTGGTAGGAGGACTTCTTGCCGGTGATGGCCTCGAGCACGTCGGTGGACGCGCCGCCATTGCCGATGGCCTCGTAGCCGCCCTTCCAGGTCGCGTAGCCCTTCTCGAGGAGCGAGACCCAGAGCTCCTTCTTGTCGCGGGCCTTGCCGTACTTGCAGGCCTCGCCGGCCGCGGCGGTGGGCAGGTCGCCGTCGATGCGCACGTACTCGGCCTTGGCCCGGCCGTCGTAGCCGACCTTGTAGAAGCGCACGTCGTAGGTGCCGTCGCCGTTGTCCTTGATGCAGTCCTCGATCGCCTTGGGGTTCGAGGAGGCGATGGCCGCGAGCGAGCCGACGAAGTAGCAGTCGCCGATGGAGCCCTGGACCACGTCGTCGAAGTTCACGCCGTCCTTGAAG